>CBHXZU010000081.1:0-12793 GCA_966125105.1 uncultured Prosthecobacter sp. | reverse complement strand
CGCGGGAGAGAGGAGCGTCCGTGCAGTCCCATCGAGCACCTGTGTGACCCGCTCACGCCGCTGTGGATACTACTTTCATTCTTTGCCGCTGGCCGCCTCTCCGCTTTAACGGAAGTCCCCCGCCTACGTGACCAAAGCTGACCGCGCCATTCTCATTCATTTCCTGGGCCTCCTCGGGCTCGCTGTGCTCGTGGGAATCCTGGCGCGCCTGTTGCCGATCGCGGAATACGTCACGCAAGCGCAGCGCAAAATCACCGAACTCGAAGTGTGGGGCGCGATCCTTTACCCGCTCTTGTTCGCCACGGTGAACGTGTTCCTGCTGCCTGGTGGCGTGCTAGCCATTGGGGCCGGATTGTTTTTCGGCCTCTGGTGGGGATGGTTTTTCAATGTGCTCGGGGCGGCGATCGGCGCGGCGGTCGCGCTCAGCCTCGCTCGGCGCTGGGGACGTGGCTGGGTGGAGAAGCGCTTTCACCCGAATGGCCGCTTCGCACGCTTGAACGCCGCGGTCACCCGCGAGGGGCCGAAGATCATCCTGCTCAGCTACGCGCACCCGCTCTTCCCGACGTCGCTGCTCAATTACCTCTATGGGCTCACGCGTATCCCATTGCGCATCTGCATCCTGTGCATCGCAATCGGCCAGGCGCCGGGCATGTTTCTCTATGCCTACCTCGGGAGATTCGCCCAAAGCGGCTTGCGCGTCTGGCGGGGAGAAAACCATCTCAGCAGAATGGACTGGGCGCTTTGGATCGCCGGTCTTGTCATGACGCTCGCGGTCACCACAGCGTTGGCGCGCTTAGCTTTGCGCTTGATCGCTGAAAGCCGGGATATTTCCACTTCGGCAAGTGAACCCGTGGAAACTAAGTGTCTCTAATAGAAGTGGGACGGCGGTATCATACCCCCGCCACCACACGTGCATGGATTATTAACGATGACTGAAGATTGCGCCCGGCCAGCGCCCAAGCGTAAACGCCGGCGCGTGCTGTGGATTGTCCTGATCGTCCTGGTGGCTGCGCTGGTGAAGTTCATCATGCACCTGGTGCTTCCGCGTAACTTCCACGGCAGCGGTGAGGTGCTCCCGCTGGATCTTTCGAGCGGCAAGTTCCAGGTGCTCTACTACTGCAAGAGCGATGAGCCTAAAGGAATCGTCATCTTAGGCACTGGCGATGGCGGATGGTCTTATTGGGAGGAAAACACGGCGCAGAGTTTGATTTCCAAGGGATATGCGGTCGGTGGTTGGGACTGCCGGAAGTTTGCCGATACCCGGACGTATGATCAGGCGAAGTTAGCCGAGGGATTTCACGCCGCCGTGGACGCCGTGCGCAATCGGAGCGCCGCGGAGGACGATGCGCCCATCTGGTATGGCGGTTGGTCCACCGGCGCCGAGCAATCGGTCGCCGCGGCGGCCGTCGATGACGCGCCCGAGCACCTCGCCGGCCTGCTTCTCGCAGCTCCCGGCGAGCGCGGGCGGTACGGCATCACCACGGGAGACTTGCTCGGAGCCACCCCTACCGGACCGAACTCGTTCGCGCTCGCCGACCTTGCGCCAAAGATTCGTCACCTCCGCGTGGCGCAGTTTGTCGCCGGACTCGACCCGCTCGACGACGCGGATTGGCTCGCCAGGTTGAGTGTGCCGTATCGGAAGATCGAAATGCCACGCACCCTGCACGACATGGGCGGCGCGGGACCTGAATTTCAGCAGAAACTCCTCGAAGCAATCGCATGGACCCTGGCCCCGTCGCCTTAATCGCGGAGCCGGACAAGGAGCCGGATTTGCGCGAGCAGGCTCCGCCACCAGCATGGCGGGGTTGGTTGGCGCGCGTCTTCGCGGTGCTGTGGGTGGCGGTATGCGCGTGGGCGATCTATGGGCTCCACAAGGAGTGGTCGCATTTCCATCTCGCGGATCTGAATGCGGCGTTCTCGCGCATCGGCGCGCATTCGCTCGGTCTTGCGTTCCTGTTTACGGTCCTCAGTTACTTCGCAAACGCGCTCCTGGCGGTTCTCGGGCAACGCTGGATCAAGCGTCCGATCCGGCCTTGGCGCGACCTTGGAATATCCTTCATCTCGAGCGCGTTCACGATGAACGCCGGCGGCACGGTGCTGGGCGGAGGGAGCATCCGCATGCGTTTCGCGGCGGCCGAAGGCCTCACGATTACCGATGCCGGGAAGATCATGCTTTTCAGCGGGATCGCCGGCTGGGTGGGCCACATGTTCCTCTGCGGCGTCCTGCTGCTGGTCGTGGCGCCGCCGCTCGATTGGATGGTGCCCGGTGGGATGAAGATCATTGGCGCTGCGCTGACTGCGGTCAGCGTTGCGCTCGTCTTTGGCGGGCTGTTTTGGAAATCGAAGTGGCCGAGCCTTGGCCTTTCATTGGCGACGCTGGTGGTTTCGGTCCTGGACTGGCTGTTCGCCGGTCTCGCGATGTGGGCATTGTTTCCGGAGTCGATGCCGATCAGCGCGTGGTCCTTCATCGCCGTGGTGGTGATCGCGCAGGCGATTGCGTCATTCACCCACGTGCCGGGCGGAATCGGCGTCCTGGAGTATGCGTTAACGAAAGCCCTGGCCGGTTTGATCGCCGCGCCTTCGCTGGCGGGCGGTCTCGTTACCTACCGGCTGCTCTATTACCTTTTCCCATTCTTCGTCGCGGTGCTCCTGCTGGGCTTCCGCGAGCTGCGCCTGCGCCGCGCAATGCTGAAGAAGGGCGGGCAATGGGCGCTGCGCGGTTGGAGCATCATCGCTCCGCGGCTCGCCTCGCTGCTCGCGCTCGCCGGGGGGTTCATGCTGCTCGTTTCAGCCAATACGCCGATTGAGCCGTCGCGCCGGACCGGCCTTGCTGACTGGATTCCGCTGCCGTTCGTCGAGGCATCGCACTTCGTTTCCAGCCTCGCGGGCGCGCTGCTTATTGTTTTGGCCCGCGGGCTTCAGCGGCGAATCGAGGCCGCGTGGTGGCTGACCGTGGCCGCGGTTTCCGGCGGTATCGTGTTCTCGTTAGTGAAGGGGTTTGATTGGGAGGAGGCCATCCTGCTGTCGTTCCTCCTTGGCTGCCTGCTCCCGTGCCGATCCTATTTCCACCGTCACGCCGCGCTTTGGACGCACCGTTTTACGGCGAGTTGGTGGCTGTTCGTCCTGGCGCTCGCGGGTGTGGCGACGTGGCTCGGGTTCCTCACCGCCGAAGACGTGCCGTACAATCACCACCTATGGTGGGAGTTCACGTTTGAAGGCGACGCTCCTCGATTCCTGCGCGCCATGGTCGGCGCCACGTGTGTGTTTGCCTTGATCGCGTTGGCGCAAGGCCTTCGTCCGACCAAGCCGCGGCATCGCGCCACGGCCGAGCCGGAGGTGGTGGAGAAGCTCGTGGGCTCAAGCGTGCATGCCGATTCGGCGCTCGCCTTTCTCGGCGACAAGGATTTCTCCGTTTCCGACGACGGGCTCGCCGGCTTGATGCACGCGGACCAGGGACGCAGCCGCATCGTGATGGCCGATCCGCTCGGCGATACGGAAGCCGCCGACGACCTGCTTTGGAAGTTCGTGGAAGAAGCGCAGGACGAAGGCATGCGCCCGGTTTTCTACCAAGTCTCGGTAGAGGAAATGCCGCGGCTCGTCGACATGGGCTTCAAGCTCTTCAAACTCGGCGAGGAAGCGCACGTGGACCTGGCGGAGTTTACCCTCGATTGTTCCGCGGCGAAGAAGCTCCGCCAGACGCGCAACCGTTTCCAACGCGCCAACATCAAGTTTTCCATCTGGGACCGCGACACGGTGGCTGCGCGAATTGAAACGTTGCGCGCGATCTCTGATGCATGGCTCACCGAGCATCGCGCCGGTGAGAAGGGCTTTTCCCTCGGTCGCTTTGATTCCGCCTACATCAAACGCTTCCCCTGCATCGTCGCCGAAACCGAGGATCACGAAGTCATCGCCTTCGCGAACATTTGGGAAACCACGGGAAAAACGCAGCTCTCCGTCGATCTCATGCGCTATCTGCCCTCCGCCCCCAGCGGCGTGATGGACGCCATGTTCGTGGAAGTGATGCTGTGGGGCAAAGCGCAGGGTTACGTAACCTTCAACCTGGGCATGGCGCCGCTCTCGGGCCTCTCCACCCATTCGCTTGCGCCGCTGTGGCACAAGTTCGCCGCGCGGGTCTTCAATCGCGGCGAGACCTTCTACAACTTCCAGGGACTGCGTAGCTACAAGGACAAGTTCAACCCCGTATGGGAGCCGCGCTACATCGCCGTGCAAAGCACATGGATTCTGCCTTCAGCGTTGATCGATGCGACGAGCCTCATTGGCGGCGGATTGCGGAAGACGTTTAGCAAACCGAAGGTGGCCGCGGTGGAGCGGTTCGCGTAGCTGGAGCTGGGCCTTCGGCCGCCGCGGCAGAAGCGGTGTGCTCATGTTCGAACGCCCGTATTACAATGAACGAAAAGCCGGTCATCCTGAGCGAAGCGGCGAGGAACGAGCCGCGTAGTCGAAGGACCCCGCGCCATTCACGATAGCTGTTTCGCCGGCGACGAGGTCGTCGTGAATGGCTCGGGGTCGTTGATCGATGTTTGGGAATGAAATCAGTCGGTCGATCTACTCTACGCTTCGATTCCCTTGTGCCTCGTAGGATGACCGGCTTTTCGTGCATTCTGCCTGCGCATTCTGACCTTCGACCTGCTCTCGCCGACTGAACGTGAAGGCCATCCTGCAATTGCGCGGGCTTACTTCAGGATCAAGACGTTATCGAATTGCGCCTCCGAGAGCTGTCCGGAGACGTGCGAGCACACGGCGAGTCCAACGTAGGCCGTCGTGCCCAGGCCCTGCGGCGTAACCCGCGCATGCTCCGTCCATGACTTCCCGTCTTTGGAGTAAAAGCCGATTACTTCGGATCCCTTGCGCTGTACTTTGATCCACAGCGGAAGCGGAACGTTTTCCAGCAGCGGGGCGTCGGCAGGCTTGTTTGGCTCAGGACGCCTTGCGAACTGGGCCTTCGAAGACGCGCCGGCGGCCATCATGCCGAAGGAAGCATCTTTCGTCAGGTCGCTGCGAATCATTACGCCGGCCTTCGTCCAATCGTGCTGCCGCTGCACGCTGGTGACACGCGCGATCAATTCGCAATCACCGTCGATCGGTTGCCACGCAAAGTGGAAGTGATCGTTGTGCGTCCAAATGTCCGCGCCCGAACCCTTGATCGTGTATTTGCCGGACTTCTCGTCGTATTTTGCCGAGCCAAGCGCATTGGGTTCACCGATCGGACCGAATTGGAAATCCGAAGCAGGGGAGAACTTCATGGCCACCGATTGATTTGGCGCGTATTCCGCTTTGGCCTGCTCATCCGCGGCAGTGAGTTCCAGCTCGATGACGCGGAAGCCATTGTCTCCGGCTTTTACGCCACCCTTGGTCGAAATGATACGCGCATAGCGCGCGCTGACCGGCCGAATGATTCGGTCAATGATGTCTTTCCGATTGCCGGTGAACGTATCGACGGTCGTCCAATTCTTGCCGTCGTCGCTTTTCTGCAAGCTGGCCTCGGTGATGTTTAACTCCGCTTTTTCACCGCCCGCGCCCGCCGTCTTGATCACCCAGCGGCCGATCTGCTTCGTCGAGTTGAGGTCGACCGAGAGCCACTTTTCGCCCTGTTTCTTGTGCGCCCAGCGGGTCTTCAGATCGCCATCCACGGCGCGGTCGGCAATGTCGCCCTTTTCCACGTCGTATCCGCTCGCTTGCACCGGTGAGCGCAGGGCAAAGTTCGCTTTGATCCTTGCCTCCATCTCGGCTGCGTTACGCTTCTCCGCGTCGAGGAGGAGATCACGCGCCTTCGTTTGCAGTTTGCTATTGAGCGGCAGCGCTCTTGCCATTTCTCGCACGCGGTTGAAGGCGTCTTCACGCTCCTTCGCCGTGCGAGCGCTGTTCCATGCGTTGACTGCCAGCACGTAGCTATCGAGCTGATCCTGCAGCGGTCGCGACAGCTTCTTGTAATCGGAAATCCATGCTGAGGATGCATCCGCCGTGAACCCGGCGAATTGACGCAGCAACGAGCCGGCATCCTCGAAATGGTTGTGCTCGTAATTCTTCAGCGCAAAGAAGAGCGCGGCTAGTGCCTGGTAGTTGCGGGCATTGTAGTTCCGCGTCGCCTCCGCCGGCACCTTCGCTTCGCCCTGCAGGCGCGGGGCGACTTCGTCGGTAAAGAACTTCGAGACCACCGTGCCGGCCTGAGCGAGGGGCTCCAGGGCCTCGACCGCTTTGCTTTGTTCTCCCGCGAACATCAGCGCCAGCGCCTGGTGAACATACGCGAGGGACCGCTCCGTGGTGCCCTTTTCGTGCTTGCTTGCGAGGTCCAGGAAAGCCTTCGCCGCCTCGCGGTAGTCGCCTTTGAGCAAGAGTTCGCGCGCTTCCGCCCAACCCGGCCCAAATGAGCCAAGATCTGCGGACGCCGTGCCGGAGGGCACGACCGGCGTTTCGTTTTCTCCCTTCGCCCCTTTGAGAATCAGCAGAACGCCGACGAGCAGGCCGATGGCGAAAATGATCAGCGTCGCCAGCGTGATCCAACTCGCCGTCTTCTTCGCCTTGGCATCCTCGAGCACCAGGCGGGATTGCTGTTGTTGCCCGCCCCCGCGCGCCTTCGCCAGCGCTTCCTCACGCGCAAACTGCAGCTGCTCGATGAACTCATCGTAGCTTTGTTGCCGATCATCCGGGTTCTTCTGCAGCGTCCGATTGATCACGTAAGTGGTCGCATTGCACACGCCCGGCGCGAAGGTCTGCAAACTGACCGCCTGCGCGCGCAGATGCTTCAAGGCGACGTGCGAGGCATCTTCCGCTTCGAATGGAGGCCGTCCCGCGATCGCGTGGAAAAGCGCCGCTCCGAGCGAGTAAATATCGCTGCGGAAATCCTCGGGCGATTTGTTCAGCCGCTCCGGAGAGAGGTAATAGGGAGTTCCCCAGATTTCACCGGAAGCAAGTGCCGCCTGCTCGAAGAACATCGCCAGGCCGTAGTCCACCACCTTGGCCGTCCCGTCCTGCGCAAAGAGCACGTTCCCCGGCTTCACGTCGCGGTGGATCAGGCCTTTCTCGTATCCGGCGCGCAATCCCTGCGCGATCTCGATGCCGATCTGCAACGCTCGTGCTTCGGGGATGCGTCCCAACTTCTCGAGCAGGTCATCCATCGTCCCGTTGTCCACGAGTTCCATTGCCAGGTAGACGTGTCCTTCGTCGGCACCGAACGAATAAACCCGCACGACGTTTGGGTGATTGATCGATGCGGTCAGGCGCGCCTCGTGTTCGAATTGCCGGACAAAATCAGGGTCCTCGGAGTACTCCGTGCGCAACAGCTTGAGAGCCACGAGACGATTCAGATTGTTGTCCACCGCGCGGTAGACGACGCCCTGGCCACCACTGCCGACGACGCTCATGAGCTCGTAATGTCCGAACTTCCGCCGGACATTGATGGGGGTCGCGCAAACCGGGCATGTCCGCTCGGCAAAAATCTGGGCATCGGTGACATCGAGCAAAGACCCGCACGCTGGGCAGGGCTCGGTCTGGGCGTCGGAAATGGATGACACGGTGGGAGGCACCATAGAAGAGTCTGTAAAAGCAGGGAAGAGGCCAAACTCCGTTCGGGCGTTGCGCCGTCACATCCGAATGCAACCGGCGACTGATGCCCTCTGGAGTTCGAACGTGAGATACGGTGAACGAGATTGGCGGTCGCGCAAAGGGGAATCTACAGGAGAAGTCCCCGGGCAATTCGGTGGGGCGGCCCCATGCCAAGCAGGTAGGGCTGATACCGTCCGATGGCAGGACCATTTACCGGAATAGGCATCACCGGCGAGGTGGCTGCGCGCCAGTTCCTGGCTTCGCGGGTTCCCTGGTTCGATTCCAGGAGGGTGTCGTCTGAAAATGGTTTGGCGAGGCGGCCAAACACGATACCCAAGCCCATTCCGCGGGCCGAGTTGCTCGATTCGGGCGCATCGCGAACCGGCTCAGCCGCATTGGAAATCGAATTCACCTGCTCGGAAACCGGATCCAAGGGCTGGGAAATCGGATAAACCTGATTGGAAATCGGAAACAGCACATTGGAAACCGGAAACATGTCCTTGGAAACGGGAAACATGTCCTTGGGAGTCGGAAACATGTCCTTGGAAATCGGAATTCCCTCCTCGGAAACCGGAACCGGGTCCTCGGAAACCGGAATTTGGTCTTTGGAAATCGAAAACATGTCCTTGGAAACCGCGTACGAGTGTTTGGAAATCGCGTTCAAACTATCATTACATTTCGCGCCCATTAATTATCGGGCTGCGGTGCTTGCGCGTTTGAGCTGAAAGCCAACCGGGGGACTCGGCGCCTCGACAACACTGCTCCGCGTCTACATTTTGACCGGCTGCATGGCGACTGTTGCGAGTTACTGCACCACATTTTTGAAGCCGGAGATGCGGCACATTTACCGGCAGGTGACCGGTCTAAAGCGCCATCGCACGTTCATTCTCACCCGGGAACGCGTGGAGGAGGAGCGATATCCATTTCCCGAAATCGAAGTGCTGCCAAGGGCGCGGAAGAACTTCCTGAAGCGCTTTTGGCTGAAGTACGTGAGGCGTCTGCCCCCGGTGCACTACCGGGGCGAACTGCAAGTCGTCATTAAGGCGCTGGAGCGGCGTCCGGCGGACTTGATGCACGTCTATTTCGGCCACACCGGCGTGCACTTGCTCCCGTTCATCAAGGAGTGGGACAAGCCGTCGATCGTCAGTTTCCACGGGATGGATATCCAGTCGCGTCCGCACCAGGCAGGCTACGACGACATGATGCGCGAGCTCCTGCAGGTCCTGCCGCTGGTGCTCGCGCGCTCGCGTTCGTTATTTGATGCGCTGGAAAACTGGGGTTGCCCGCGGGAGAAGATGAGGCTGAACCGAACGGGCATTCCGCTGGATGCGTTCCCTTATAAAGAGCGGGAGATTCCGTGCGACGGCTCGTGGCAGTTCGTGCAGGCGTGCCGGCTGATTGCAAAGAAGGGCCTCAAGACAGCGCTGCAGGCCTTCGCGAACTTCCACAGCTTCAATCCGAACGCGAAGTTTGTCATCGCGGGCGAGGGACCGATGAAGGAACAGCTCACCGAGATGGCGCGAGAGCTGGGCGTGCAGCATGCGGTCGAACTGCGCGGGTTCCTCGATCAGCAAGCGCTCGCGCAACTTTACGCCGAGAGCCACGTGTTCGTGCATCCGAGCGAGATGACGAAAGATCAAAACCAGGAAGGCGTTCCAAATTCGATGCTCGAGGCCATGGCGACCGGCTTGCCGGTGCTAGCCACCCAACATGGCGGCATTCCCGAAGTCGTGACACACGGGACGCACGGACTGCTCGTGCCGGAACGGGATCACGAGGCGCTTTTCCAGGCGATGTTTCGGTGCATCGAGCATCCGGAGCATCTCGCGGAAATGGGGAAGGCGGCCGCAGATGAGGTGCGCGCCGAGTTCTCGCATGAGAAAGCGATCGAGCGACTGGAAGGTTTCTACGACGAGGCCATCGAACTCGGCAAAGATTGGGCCGCCCGGAAAAAGCCAGCCGCGTAGCGCGCAGCAGAAGCAGCGATGTCTTTCGCCTACCTTCACGAGTGTTTCCCGGATCCGACGAAGACGTTCGTTTACCGGGAAGTGGCGGCGATGGTGGAATTGGGGATGGCGCCGACGGTCTTCAGCGCGCGCCGGCCTTCCGCGGAAGAGCAGGGGCGCATGGAGGCGCTCGATCTTCCGGTCGTGTATTTGCCGGAGGAATCAGAATTGCGGGCCTTGGTGGAACGCGAGCGCAGTTCATTCTCCGCGAGCCAGCGACGCGCATTATCGCACTGGCGCGGACAGAAAGGCGATTCGACGCGCGTGTTTGAGGCGTTGTGGTTGGGGCGGGAATTGAAGCAGCGCGGGATCCGGCATGTGCACGCGCACTTTGCAGGGCTCGCCGCGCGAACGGCCTGGCTGACGCGGGAACTCTGGGGCGTGAGTTACTCATTCACTGGCCACGCCGATGACATTTTCACCCCTGAGCAAAAGCCGATCAGCCTGGAGATGATCGTTCGCGACGCGCGCTTCATCGCGACTGAAACGGACTACAGCCGGGAGCGGCTGGAGCGGGATTATCCGGCCGCTCGCGGCAAGACGCACCGCGTATTCAACGGCATGAACATGGCGGCGTTGCCGGCGCCGATCACGGGCGTGGTGGTGCCGGGTCCCGCCGCGCCCCCTCGTTTTGTCAGTGTTGGTCGATTGGTGGAAAAGAAGGGCTTTCCGCTTCTGATTCGCGCGTGCGCCGAACTCCGCAATCGCGGCCTCGCCTTTGGGTGCGACCTGGTCGGCGGCGGCCCACTGGAGCCGGTACTGCGACAGTTGATCGAAGAACTTGGGCTGACGGAACTCGTGGCATTGCACGGGCCGCAGCCGCAGAGCGTGGTCTGGCGGCTCCTGCGCGGATCGCGGGCATTCGCGCTCGCGGCCCAGATCGAGGGTGACGGCGGCAGCGATAATCTGCCGACGGTAATCATGGAGGCGATGGCAGCGGGACTTCCGGTTGTGAGCACGCAAGTCGCGGGCATCCCGGAGATGGTCGACGAGGGAATTACTGGAAAGTTGGTCCCGCCGGGCGATCTTCGCGCCTTCGCCGACGCGCTCGCGTCTTATCTCGGAAACGCAGAGTTGGCGCAGACCCACGGTGCTGCGGGCAAGAGGCAGTGTATTGCGAAGTTCGATATTCGCGCTTCGGCGAAACGGCTTGCGGAATTGCTCGTTCGTGAAGCCGGGGCGTGCCCGCCGGCGGCAGCGATTCAAGCGTGCCCGGAGCTCAAGTCCCGCGCGTCATGGTGGCGCAAGTTGTTGGGTGCTTGATACGGAAGCGGGCCAACGACTTGACACGCCGCGGGTCCAGAGGGGCTGAGACATTGACAATTACCACAACGCTCCGGCAGTGTCCGCCGCGTCCGGGCCCTTGCGGACCGCCTTTCCTATGCCTTCGACGCGCCTCCTTGCCGCCTTTTCAAAACGCCGCCGTTCCGTCGTGGCGTTGGTTCTTTCCGCTCTGCTGGCGAGCATCCCTGCGTATGCGGCGGACACCTACAAGTGGACGGTTCAGTACTTGATCGACAACAGCCAGGCGGTGTTCGGACAGACTCAAAAAGTATGGCCGCGCCGGAACCGGGGCCTCGCGCTTTCGCCGGACGGGAAGTATCTCTACGCCGGATACCATCATGGCCCGAATGGCGGCGGGGAAGTGCGCAAGATTGCGCTGAGCATCACCGATGATTTTGGTCGCGCGACCGTTCGTTCGCTGCAAGGACCGCTCGGCAAATCGATTGCCTGCGACGATCGTGGCCGCGTTTATATCGCGAACGAAGGGGAGATCATGATTTACGACGGCGATCTCGCGAGCGTTCAGCATAGCATTCCACTCGCAACTTGTGAGGGTGTGGCCGTCATTCGCGAAGGCCGCGAGTTGGCGCTGTACGCCAGCGATCGGGAGCTCGGTTTGTTGCAGCGGTATGTGCTCGAGGAAAAAGGCGACAACATTGTCGGCGCGGCGCCATCGGGCTTCGATGGCACTGGCGTGGTCAGCATTCCCGGAGCTGCCAGCCTGCGCGGTCTGGACGTCGATTCGAAAGGCAATGTTTGGATCGCCGACTTCGAAGCCGGCCGGGTCTTCCGGGTGAGCAAGGACGGCAAGCGGATCGACAAAGCCGAGGTGCCGCGCGCAATCGATGTCGCGCTGCTCAATGACCGCGTTTACGTCACGCGCTCGAAGGACGCGCAGATCGCCGTGCTTCAGCAGGCGGATATGCAGTTGCTCGGCAACCTGGCCGTGCCGTGGGAGGAATTGGAGTTGTCCCCGACGGGGAATAACCGCGGCGGTGGGCTTGGCGGGATCGTTGCCATTCCCGGCAAGGGATTCTACGTCACGAATGAATCGGGGCAGACGGCGGGCCAGCGCAGCACTTATGGCCGCGCGGACGACAATACCGAGATCATCGGCGGAAAGGTTTACCGGGACGCTTTCAACGACGATAACGATCCCATTCTGCGCGCATTGGAAGTGCAATAGCGCGAAGGCGCCTCAGCGGCGCGCTTGGCCATGACACAGGCAGTCGAAGTCCATCGCATCGATCAAAAATCCGCGGCGATTACGACGCGGCCGGACGAGGTTGCGATTGAGGAGCCATTGGAAATCCGGGTTGAAGGAAATGTCGTGGCGGTGGCCATGCGGACTCCCGGAAACGATCAGGAATTAGCGGCCGGTTGGGCACTGAGTGAAGGAATTGCGCGCGGGAGGGACGAAATCGCAGATGTGGTGCTCCGGCCGGGAGAGGAAAATGGGCGCGGAGCGATGGTGGATATCATGCTGGCGACGCCCGGCGCGTTTAATCCCGAGCAACACCGGCGAAATGTTCTCACGAATGCGAGTTGTGGGCTGTGCGGCGCCGCGTCGACGGCTCAGATTCTCCGCGATTTCCCAAGAATTGCCGCCGGCTTTCGGATCGAAGCGTCATTATTGGGGGGATTGCCGGAAAAACTGAGAAGCGCTCAGTCCATCTTCGAAAAAACTGGCGGCGTGCACGCGTGCGCGCTGTATGACGAACGCGGAGAGATGATCGGGCTCCGGGAGGACGTGGGACGCCACAACGCGCTCGATAAGCTGAACGGGTGGGCTTTGATGGAGCGGAAATTGCCGCTGGCAAAGTCGGTCCTCCTGCTCAGCGGACGCGTGTCCCTGGAAATGGTGCAGAAAGCGTTGGCCGCCGGGATTCCTATCATCGCCGCGATAGGCGCTCCGTCTTCGCTGGCGATCGAACTCGCCC
>CBHXZU010000080.1:0-12798 GCA_966125105.1 uncultured Prosthecobacter sp. | reverse complement strand
GTGAACACATTTTCGTTTTCCTCAGCAAGCACGCGGAAAACGCCGCCGACTTCTTCCAACTACCGCCCGATCGCGTTTACGAAATCAGCCAGGTCGTGGAGATTTAGGGCCGCGCTACTGAGGGGAAATAGTTACCTCGCCGGCCGAGGGCGCGCCGCGAAACACGCCGAGAGCCGAGTTTGTGCCCGGGCGAATGATCCCCGAGAATGAAATGGTCCGGCGGGCGCCGGTCGGCAGGAATGCGCCATTCAGCTCGCCGGTCAGTGGGTTCAAAGAAAACCGCGTGATGCCAGTGATGCCATTCACTCCGCCACTTCGGCTCACCCACACGGGCAAATCAAAGCTCAGGCCATCCTGCCCGCCACCGGAAACGCTCAGGGTAAGGCGGCGCGGATTGGCGGTGAACGTCAGCGGTGGTTCCGCGGGCGTGGGCGCAAACAGCGGGCCGGAGAATGTTACCAAATCGCGGTAATCGGCCGCGTACGCCGGGATCGATTTCGACCCAGGTCCCATCACGGCAGCAAGACCGGGCGAGATCGTGTCCGCATCGTTCGCATTCACCTGCAGGCGTCCGACTACAAAGCTGCCACGACGACCCGCGATCGGCGCGAAAATCGGCAGCCTGCCGTCTTCCTGCACGCGAGCCGTCGTCACGAAAGCTGTGCCATCGCCGAGCTTCCCTCGGAACGTCGCCTTTCCATCCGGCGGCAGCCTCAGAGAGGCAAAGGCGGACACCCGGCCGCCAGCGGGACCGCTGACATTCGAGTGCGTGCCTAGCATCGTGTAAACCTGGGGCAATGCGAACGCCGAGACGCCAGCGCGAACTCCATCCGCATTGAACAGCGTCGAATCCGACTCAATGAGGGCGGCCGTGAAAGCGCGATCCTCTGCCCACGAAAGCCGGAGCAGTTTATCAGGTTCGTTGCGCTTCTTCACGACGACGGAGAAGCCGACATGGTTGTTGAATTGCTGCTTCAGTTCACCAGCGGCTGCGTAACGGACGCCATCGAGGTAAAAGACCGCAGTCGCCCGGCCCAGCGGATTTACCGTCACGTCCACGGCGCCCAGGCGTGGCGATGTCGGCGCAGCCAGGGCGCGGTAATTCCCCGCGTAAAACAGGCCGTTGCGGATCACGAGCGTTTCCGACGTGGAGGAACCATGGCCGTCGTCCACGGTGTAATTGATCACCAACTCGCCCTCGAAAGTGCGGTTCGGGGTGAAGGAGAAATTGTTCCCATTCACCACAAGGGTTCCCGGATACGGGCCGGCCCCATAATTTACCGTCAACGCTTCGCCGGCATCGTCGTCGGCATCATTCGCGTTGGCACTGCCCACGATCGCTCCGCGAGCGTTGAAGACAAAATCCGCCGCAGGGACGATCGGCGCATTAGGGATTAGAAACGCCTGCGCGGGGCCTGCCGCGGTGATCGTCTCGCTGCCATCGGTCGCTGTGACTTAGAGAAAGTAATCATACGACCGGTGAGGCTCGGGAAAGGTAAAGGGAATCGAGACCGGCTGCGCGCCGGCGTTTGCCGCCAGCGAAATCGTTCCCGTGGACATGGTGAACCCAATGCTCGGACCGGAGAACTGGAAGAGGAAGCGTGCCGTGCCGCCGAGCGGGAGGTTCGACACTGTTCCGTGAAACGCTCCCGTGCTCGGCCCCGTCCGCTCGGCCCCGCCGGTAACGATGGATGGCGTGGGCACATGGGCGACGACGGTCAGCGGGCCGGATGTTCCCACCAAGCCAGTGGAATCCGTTGCCGCGACGCTCAACGTGTGCGTGCCGGTGGTTTGGAAGCGGTGGGTCACTTCGAACGGCGCGGTCGTGTCGACGCCGATGGACACGCCGTCCGCAAAAAACTCCACCGAAACCGGCCCACCTTCCGGATCCGTCGCAGCGGCGGTGAAAACGAAGTCCGTGAACGCGTCCACATTCGGATTCGCCGCGCTGGGTTTAACAATCGCAACGGTCGGCGAACCCGCGGCCGCAGTGACTCGGAGTCGACGCGCCACCGTCTCGCGTCCTCCCGTAGGCATCGCAAGCTGGAAGACCACGCCGATTTCACCCGAGGCATCTGTCGCCAGCGCTCCGGGCAATTGCTCTGTCGTTTCCGCTCCGGATGCCGCGCCATCCACGAACGTGGCTCCCATCGCCGTGCCAGTCTTCGAGTAAGGCGCAATTACAAGGTCTGGAGTGTTCGCGCCCTGGGAAATGCCGGCGACCACGGTGCCGAGAGTGCCGAGCATGTTGTGACCGAATGGCGTGCTCTGGCCGACTGCCTGAGCGGGCTGCTGCTTGGTCCACACGGTCGAAAAGTCCGTCGCGGCGAGCCGCCCCGAAACGATCGGCGGCGGCACGGATCCAACGGGTCCACGTCCGGAGTAAAGAACTTCGCCATTATCCAATGCAACACTCACCAACGGCGCGCTGGAGACACCCGGTAACGCCACTTCTAATCCCGGCGACCCGTCGACCCGGTTCTGCACGACCGAGTGGATTGGCGTGTTTCCCACCGTCACCGACACGCCCATGATGAAGCCGCCATTGACGTTGGGGATGAATCCAAACGCTCTCGCGTTCTGACCTTCCTTGAATCGGCGGGCGAACCGCACCTGACCATCCTTGTCGTAGCTGAGCGCAAGGACTCCCGGAGGAACGGCCACGCCCCCGACGTTTGTCGCCTCGGTGAATCCCTGCACGTAAACGTCGCCATTGGGAGCGATGAAGAGCCGTTCGCCCTGGTCCTGGATGAAGCCGTCGAAAGACTTGAAGTAGTTATCCCAGATGATGCCAGCGTCCGTTTTGTCCAACTTCGCGGTCCAAACGTCGCTCCCTTGCACCGTTTCGACGTTCTCGAGCATCCCGGTGATCACGAGGTTCGCATCCGCATCGAGGGCCACATCGAGGATTCCATCCACTCCCGGATTCTCAAAACCACTCCGCTCCCAGACAAACGTCCCGTCGCTCGCTTTGAGCCGCGCCAAGTACATATCGGTATCCGGCGTCGTCGGGCCCAGCGAGCCGTTCGTGACCGCTCCTGCCACGTAGACGTCGTCCTCAGGGGAAAGGACGATATTCCCCACCTTGTCGTTGCCGTGGATCGCTCCGTCCTTGCGAAACGTCCACATCACAGCGCCAGTGTCCTTGTTGAGCTTGGCGACCCAAATATCGGCGGCGGTATTCGCCTCGGTCACCTCGCCGGCAATGACGAGATGGCCGGCTGAATCGAATTTAGCGATTCGGATCGAATACGTTATCGCTCCCGACGTGAACCTCTGGGTCCAAAGAGTCTGCACACCAGCGCTGGCCGCACTTGCCAGGAACGTCACTAGGAGGAAGAACACACGAACAGCACGAATCATCGTTGGTGTAGGGTTGGGCGTGGACGTTTCACCAATGTTACGGTTCTGTCCACTAACTCTTGAAGGGAGCTAAACTATCGGTTTGGTGCCCGAACCGATAACGGGTAAGCCGCTCGACTTCAGCGCGGCGGCTTCCTTAAAAGCCCGACGAACCATGAATAAAGAAACGCCCGAAGCTCCTGCCACGCCAAACGACTTCATCCGCGAAATCGTTGCGCAGCACCAGCAAGAGGGGCGTTACCCCAAAATCACCACGCGCTTTCCGCCCGAGCCGAACGGTTACCTCCACGTCGGGCACGCAAAAAGCATCTGCCTCAACTTCGGCATCGCCCGGGAGTTTGGCGGCACGTGCAACCTGCGGATGGATGACACCAATCCCACGAAGGAGGACACGGAATACGTCGAGAGCATTGAGCGCGACGTGCATTGGTTGATCGACGGCTGGGCCGAGCAGGTGATCGGCTTGAAGAAAGCGCCGAATGAGCCCTTCTACGCGAGCGACTACTTCGAGCAGCTCTACGGTTTCGCCGTCCTCCTCATCAAGAAGGGCAAGGCCTTCGTGTGCGACCTCACCGCCGAGCAAATGGCGGAATACCGTGGCGTGCCGGACAAACCGGGCCGCCCCTCGCCTTTCCGCGATCGCTCGGTGGAGGAAAATCTCGATCTCTTCGCCCGCATGCGCGCCGGAGAGTTTACCGATGGCGTGAAGACGCTTCGGGCGAAGATCGACATGGCGTCGCCGAACATCCACATGCGCGACCCGGTGCTCTACCGCATTCGCCACGCGGACCATCACCGCACGGGCAACAAGTGGTGCATCTACCCCATGTACGATTACGCGCACTGCCTCAGTGACGCGATCGAGAACATCTCGCATTCGATCTGCACGCTTGAGTTCGAGGTGCACCGTCCGCTTTACGACTGGCTCGTGGATGAAGTCGGCCTGTGGAAGCCGCGCCCGCATCAATACGAGTTCGCCCGCCTGAATCTGACCTACACGGTGATGAGCAAGCGCAAGCTGCTCCAACTGGTGGAAGAGGGACTCGTGACCGGCTGGGACGATCCTCGCATGCCCACTATTTCCGGGATGCGCCGTCGCGGGGTGACTCCGCAGGCGCTGCGCGAGTTTGCCTACAACATTGGGGTGACGAAGTACATGTCGCTTACCGACGTCGCCGTGCTGGAACACGCGATTCGCAGTGACCTGAACAAGGTCGCCCAACGCCGAATGGCGGTGCTGCGCCCGATCAAGGTCGTTATCACCAATTTCCCCGAAGGGAAAACGGAGATGTGCACTGCTTCCAACAATCCCGAGACTCCCGAGAGCACGCGCCAGATTCCGTTCACCCGCGAGATCTGGATCGAGGCGGATGACTTCATGGAAGTTCCGCCGCCGAAATATTTCCGTCTCCGTCCCGGAGGCGAGGTGCGGCTGAAATCGGCGTATATCATCAAGTGCGATGAGGTCGTGAAGAACGAGGCCGGCGAAATCGTCGAGCTGCGCTGCACCGCGGATCTCGATAGCAAAAGCGGTGGCCCGACGGCCGGACGCAAGATCAAGGGCACGATCCACTGGGTCAGCGTGCCTCACGCAATCGACGCCGAGGTTCGGCTCTACGATCGTCTTTTCACCGAGGCCGAACCGGAGAAAGACGGACGCGACTTCAAGTCCGTGCTCAACCCGCACTCGCTGGATGTCGTCCGCGCCAGGCTCGAGCCGTCACTGGCCGACGCGAAGCCCGAGGAACGATACCAATTTGAGCGTCTCGCCTACTTCGCCCTCGATCCCGATTCCAAGCCCGGCGCGCCCGTGTTCAACCGCACGATCACGCTGAAGGACACTTGGTCGAAGGAAGCCGGGAAGTAAGGCGGCGCCCTCGTCTCAAAGCAGCAGCGCCATTTCAGCAACGGCTGTCGCGCCCGCAAGGTTGCCGGGGTATCATGGGGGAAACCAAGGAACCGGCGAGCCTCGCCCGCGGATTTACTTGGCCTCTGGTGCAGTCGGCTTCTTCTTCAAATTGAAGAAATCGAACGGCTGCCCGCTCTCCGGGGGCGGAATCGGCGCTGACGGCTGCGCCTTCGGCGAAGGCGGCGTGGCTGCCGGGGCACCGGGACTCGGCTGAGGACTGGGCGCAGGGGCCGGTGGCATCGGCGTGTTCCCAGCTGTTGCAGGGATCGCAGGCGTGCCAGGCGTGGCCGGTGTCCCCGGCGCAGCAGGGGTTCCCGGCGTCGCGGGCATCGCTCTGCGTCTCGTGACTGCAGTGGCCGCGTCCGCTGCGGCTTCGCCCGCTGCTGGTTCCGTCTCAATCAAAGTCGCTCGCTTCGCCAGGGCCGCAAAACTGGGCTTGCTGCTGCTGCGAATCGTCTCCTTCCCCGCATGAGAAATGACGATTTCATGCTCCATCTCGTCCTTGTAATCCCGCTCGTATCGGTACCCGCCGATGGGCACGGCACCGATCATCAACTCCACCGATTCTGACGAGCGCAATGGCTTCAGCTTCTCGGTGCCCACGTATTTTTCCGTCGTGCCGGAAATCGGCTTCAGCACGAGAATCGTCCAGTTGACCTCCCCTTCTGGCAGGGCTTTCAGCGACGTATTCTTCACCGTCAGCTTATATCCCTGGGTGCGGTCGTACTGAGTATAGTAGACTGTATCGCGCCGATCTGCCCGGTTCAGGGTTCGCTTGGAGACGTTGATGAGCAGGCCATTGCGTTCCTCGGCCCCTGCCTCGAAGGCAAAAAGCACGGTGAGGAGCGATACCGCGATGAGACGACAGAGCGTTTGCATGGAAGGGCGCGCGTTCTAGAGACTATTACCCTCGCCGGACAATTTCATCACGCAGAATGTGCGCCGGCGCGCGCAAATGTCTCTCCTCCCTCACGGCGCGGTCGGTTTCAGCACGACATGCTCCCCTTCCCGTGCCGCGTCGATTTCGATCGGGTATTCTGACGCCAACTCACGCGCCTTTCCCACCATCTGCTCGATCATCTCATCGTCGTGAGCCGGGTCATGATGGAATAAATAGAGCTGTTTAACCCCAGCCTCGCACGCCACTCGCACGACTTCGTCCATGCAGCCGTGCCCCCACCCCACCTTGGATGCGTATTCCTCAGGAGTGTATTGCGCGTCCATCACCAGGACATCAGCCCCTGCGATGATGCCCCCGATAGGCCCCGGTCCCTCTCCGGGACCAGACTCATGATCGGGCACGTAACACACACTGCCCGCGCTCGTTTCGATCCGATACCCGAGCGCGATGCCCGGGTGACGCGTCCGCGCCGCCTGCACTCGAAGTTTGCCGATGGAAAACGAAAACTCCTTCACCTCTTCGATCGAGATGTTTCCCGGTAATTGCTGGAACGAGACTGGGAAATACGGGCTCTCCATCTGCACCTGGAGGGCCGCCTGCAAACTGCTGCGCGCCCCTTCATATCCGAGAATCCGGATGTTGTTCCGGCTCTCATAAGCTGGCGTGAAGAACGGGAATCCCTGGATGTGATCCCAATGCGTGTGCGTGAGCAGCAGCGTAAGATCGAGCGGGCGATCCTTGAACTCCTCCATCAGTTCCAGCCCGAGCATCCGGAGCCCGCTCCCTGCATCGAGCACGATATGCTCGCCATCCGCCCGCAACTCCAGGCACGAAGTATTCCCGCCAAACTTTACGGTGTCAGGACCCGGCGCCGGGATGCTTCCTCGCACGCCCCAAAAAGTAAGGCGAACTGCGGAGCCGGCTTTTCGTTTCCGGTAACCGGAAGGCGTGGGCAGTTCGCTCTGCATCCGCTGGGACTCTCCGCAAAAACCGCGCGAAGACAAGACGCTGTTTGTCACAAATCGTTCACAGCGAAAGCTCGCCGCGCCACGCGGGCGCAGCGGCTTGCACCTCCGGCGAGAACTGGGCTATCACAACCACATGCCCATTAACGGACTCCGCAGCCCTCGTGATAAGGTCGGTGACTTCGTCTATTTCGGCCGCATGCTCGACAAGATCCGCCTGCACGCCGCGGGCAATCTGCCGGCCGACTACCATGAGAATCTCGGCGAAGGCTTCGACAAATCGTGCGTGCAGTTCCTCGGCGTAAATTACGCCGACGTCGTCGACCGCGTGAAGCAAGGCGGCAAGGACGAAGAGATCCTCGCTTGGGCCCGCCAAAAAGGCCGCCCCGTCACCGAAACCGACATCTACGTCTGGAACGAATTTATGCGCAAACGCGGCTGGAACGACGTTGCCAGCGAACGCCTCGTCCAACGCAAAGCCGAGATAGGCATCAGTGACCGCGATGACGTGCAGACCTTTTTCGACTTCATCGACGCCGACGAAGGCCGGAAGTAGCGCGGCGAGAGAGCTGATTCTCGCGCGGTAAAAGTCTGCCTGGAATTGAATCCAATTTCATGCGCATCGCAGGCTTCACGCTCCTCATTCTCGGATTTATTTCGGTCTTTTTGGCCGCCTTCATCCTCGATGCGCGAGTTATCTCCGTGGCTTCAAACGTGCTAGACACCACAACACGCCAAACGACGTTTAGCAGGGACGAAGTCCAGACGATCATTTTCGATCAAGCAACTCGGTCCCGACCGCCCAAATCCTTCCTCCTCGCCCCTGCGGCAATGATGCTAGGCGCAGGGATCCTCCTCGGTCTTGAAAAACGATCGCGAGCCATTCCACCGCCACGTGCTCAAAACCCCGATTAATATCTCCGCGGACCACGTCCTGCCGGAACTGGCAGATGCGTGGCCAAAATCTGCCGGACCGCCGCGGATTGATTGAGGGTATAGAAATGCAATCCAGCAACATGGTTTGCTAATAAATCCTCGCATTGCTCCGCGGCGTGCTGGATGCCGATCTCAGCAACGGCTCGGGCGTCGTCACCACTGACGCGCTGCAACGCTCTGAGCAGGCGGGCAGGAATGCGCGCGCCGGCTGCGAGTTCAGCTGTCCGACGAAGGCACTGCATGCTGGTGGTCGGCATGATCCCCGCGACGATGGGAATCCGAATGCCGGCGAGTTCGCACCGTTCCCGGAAGTCGTAGAAATCCCGATTGTCGAAGAACAACTGGGTGCAGATGTAATCCGCGCCGGCGTCCACCTTCGCCTTCAGGTAATCCATTTCTTTCAGGCGATTGGGCGTAGCGGGATGTCCTTCCGGGAAACCCGCCACACCAATCCCGAATCCGCGCCGATCTCCCGGATGCGCAAACTTGCGGATCACCCGCACCAAATCCGCCGCGTGCAGGAACGAGCTTCGCGGAACATCTCCGTCCTTTGGCGCATCGCCACGGAGAGCCAAAATATTGCTCACCCCTGCGCGGGCGTAGTCTTCAAGCAGTGAAGTAACGTCTCCCTCGCGCTGCCCGATGCAGGTCATGTGCGGAATCGGATTCAGCGACGTAGACTCGCTCAGCCGAACGACAAGATCCCGGGTAATCGCTCGGGTCGATCCGCCAGCACCATACGTCACGCTGACGAATGAAGGCGCAAACTCCTCCAACTCCGCAATCGCCTGGCGCAATCGCTCTTCACTTTCCTTCGTCCGCGGCGGGAAGAACTCGAAGGAGATGGTCGCGTCGTCTGACGCTGCAAAGATGTCCTGGATGTGCATATCGCTTCGTTTGGTCGTTCAGACGATTTCGGCAGCCATTAGAGAGTTGCAGCGCGGAGCGACACGGCTTCAGCCCGCATGCGGCGCGCGGCTTCGATCATGTTTCTCAACGCCGCCTCGGTTTCCTCCCACCCACGCGTCTTAAGGCCGCAATCGGGATTCACCCACAACTTCCGCGCCGGCAGGACGGCTGAGGCCTTCTGCAAAAGCGTCGTCATTTCGTCCACGGAAGGCACGCGGGGCGAATGGATATCCCACACCCCGGGTCCGACTTCATTAGGATATCGGAAGTGAGTGAACGCCTCGAGCAACTCCATGTTCGAGCGCGACGTCTCGATGGAGATCACGTCGGCATCGAGCGCGGCGATGGCTTCGATGATGTCGTTAAACTCGCAGTAGCACATGTGCGTGTGGATCTGCGTTTCATCACGCGCGCCGGAAGCCGAGATGCGGAATGCTTCCGTCGCCCAAGCCAGGTAGTCCTGCCAATCGCTCCGGCGAAGGGGCAAACCCTCGCGCAAGGCCGGCTCATCGATCTGGATCACGCGAATGCCGGCGGATTCGAGATCGATCACTTCATCGCGGACCGCGAGGCCGATCTGACGCGCCGTCTCGCTGCGCGCCTGGTCGTCGCGGACGAAGCTCCACTGCAGGATCGTGATCGGTCCCGTGAGCATGCCCTTTAGCGGACGCGGGGTCAGTGACTGCGCATACCTCGACCACTCCACGGTCATCGGCCGCGGGCGCTGCACATCGCCGTAAATGATCGGCGGCTTCACGCAACGCGAACCGTAACTCTGCACCCAGCCATTCGTGGTGAATGCGAAGCCGTCGAGTCGCTCACCGAAATACTCGACCATGTCGTTGCGCTCGAACTCTCCGTGCACGAGCACGTCCAAACCCACAGCTTCCTGCAGGCGGACGCATTCCGCGGTCTTCTGCTGCAGGAATGTCGTGTAGTCCGCCTCGGACAACTCCCCCTTCTTCCAGCGAGCCCGAGCGTTGCGCACCTCCGTAGTTTGCGGAAATGACCCGATGGTTGTGGTGGGAAACAAGGCCAGTCCCAACGCGGCATGCTGTATCCGTTGCCGTTCTGCAAACGGTGACTGCCGCCGACTATCCTCGGCCGACACCGCCGCGGCGCGCGCTTTCACCTCCGGCCGGTGGATCCGGGCGCTCACCCGGCGAGATTGGATGGCGACCTGGTTATTGTGCATTGCCATCGGATCACCGGCGCTCGTGCCGATCCGGGAAAGCGCCACCACCTCGCTCAACTTCTCCTCAGCGAAGGCCAGCCAATTTCGGAACTCGGAATCCAGCGCAGTTTCCCTGCGCAGGGAGACCGGGCAGTGCAGCAACGAGCACGAAGGCGCAATCCAGACCCTCGATGCGCCCAATGCTGCCTTCACTCGATCGATCACCCGGCGCGATTGCTCGAAGTCATTCTTCCAAATGTTGCGGCCGTCCACGACGCCGAGGGAAAGAATCATTGGCGCCGGGAGAAGAGCCGCAATCGTATCGAGTTCTCCCTCCGCCCGAGTGACGTCGATGTGCAGCGCGTCGACCGGCAGGCTGGCAGCCAGCGCGGCTTGCTCGCGGAGTTCGCCAAAGTAGGTCGCGAGTAACAGCTTCACTCGGGGCGCGGCAGCCCGGAGTTGGCGATAGCCGAAGACAAAGGCCGCCTGCCATTCGGCGTCCAAATCGAGCGCTAGGATTGGCTCGTCGATTTGAATCCACTCAGCACCCTGCACGCTCAGCTTCGCGAGAACTTCGCCGTAAACGGGCAACAATCGCTCCAGCAAAGCCAGGCGGTCGAACCCTTCGACGTGGCTCTTGCCGAGGAAGAGATACGTGAGTGGTCCCAGGAGCACTGGCTTCGTCCGGATGCCCATCGCAAGCGCCTCGGCAAACTCATCGAAAGGCTTGGTCGCACTGATCGCAAACGAAGTGTCCGCCCGAAACTCCGGGACGATGTAGTGGTAGTTTGTGTCGAACCACTTGGTCATCTCGCTCGCAGTTGTTCCTTTGTCCGCGCAGTTGCAGCCGCCAGCGTGAGTCTCCGCGACACCTCGCGCGATCTTGAAGCGCAATGCCAGGTCGACATTCCCGCCCTGCCAGCCAAATCGCTGCGGCACATTGCCGAGCAGGCAGCTCATATCGAGCACCTGGTCGTAAAAGCTGAAGTCATTCGACGGGATCAAATCGATGCCCGCTTCCTTTTGCGTCAGCCAGTTCGCGCGCCGCAGCGTAAATCCGGCGAGGAGGAGATCTTCCTCCGTGGCCACTCCCTTCCAGTAGTTCTCCGTCACGCGCTTGAGTTCGCGCTGCTCGCCAATGCGGGGGTATCCAAGATTGTGGGTGCGAAACGCTTCGTTCATCGGAAGCGATGATGTCGCCCGTCACCCCATTCTCATAACGCAACGTTTTTAGGTTCATCATTCGCTGCGTTTATGATGGCTTTCCGCGCCATGCTCGAACTGCGGCACCTGAAAACGATCGTCGCCCTGGCCGAAACAGGGAATCTCTCGAAGGCCGCCAAACGCGTGCACCTCTCGCAGCCCGCGGTTTCATACCAGATCCGCGCGGTCGAGGACTACTACAAGATCGAGCTCTTCGAGCGGAAGAGCGATCCCTTGCGATTAACCGCGGCGGGAGAGCGTTTCGTCGAGCTCGCTTACCAGGTGACGCGCTGCGTGCAGGACGGCGAGCGCGACCTCGCCCGGATCGCGCAGGGTCAGGCGGGGCAACTGCGCATCGCGGTGGAGTGCCACTCGTGCTTCGATTGGCTGATGCCGGCCATGGACGCCTTTCGCGAGCACTGGCCGCAGGTGGAGCTGGATCTGGTGTCGGGATTTCATCCGGACCCCATCGGCCTGCTCGGCGAGAATCGCGCCGATCTCGTCATCGTCTCTCGCGCGCTCAAACGCCCGGATGTCGTGTTCCACCCGCTCTTCTCATACGAAGTGCTCGCGCTACTCTCGCGACACCACCCGCTCACGCGGAAGCCTTACCTGACGGCTCGCGACTTCAAAACGGAGACGCTCGTTACCTACCCGATCCCCGACGACCGTCTCGACCTCGTGAGGGAAGTATTGCTTCCCGCGAAGGTGAATCCCGCGCGACGCGCGACCGAACTCACCGTCGCGATCCTCCAACTGGTTGCGAGCGGACGCGGAGTGGCGGCGCTGCCGGGTTGGGCGGTGCAACCGTATCTCGATCGCAAATACGTGGTGTGGAAACCGGTGGGTAAAAGCGGGCTGCAAAGCCGGCTCTACGCGGCGACGACACAATCGTCGTCGCGGATCGCCTATATGGAAGAGTTCCTGCGCATCATGCGCGAAGTCAGCTTCTCGACTCTCGAGGGAATCGAGCCGCTCACGTAGACTTTCGGCTGTTCGCGCCGCGCGCTGCCTGCAAAGGCTCTCCGCCAGCATCTCCAATGGAAATGGGCGACTCGGAACCTCGATGGGCATCAAAGCTCTGCTCACAGCCTGCGCACTGTCCCCTTTGCGGTCAGCCGAATCGATGCCGGCTCGAAACCGGAGAAGCTTACAAGGGCCCCTGCTGGTGCGAAGGCCCGATGTTGTCCGCCTCAGCGCTAAACCGGCTGATGGCCGAACTACCGGAGCAACGTTGTCTTTGCCGCGCTTGCTTGGAGAAGTTCGCGAGCGATCCGGAGATCGCGTGGGAGACATTCATCGCTCAGCGTCGCGCGGAATCCGCAGGGCTGCTGCCGGACGATCCCAAGCGGACGTAGCAAAGCTCTCGAAGGCGCATTCAGAGAGGTATCGGCAGCTCGCCTCGCTGCTGATACGGATGGCGCATGCACTGGATCTA
>CBHXZU010000079.1:0-12988 GCA_966125105.1 uncultured Prosthecobacter sp. | reverse complement strand
GCCGCAGTCCACACGGTGAGCCATATGGACTGCCAGTCTTCGAGCGATAGCTTACTTGGATCCACTCACTTCTGGCAGGACGATGAAGCCGTATTTCTCGAAGACGGCCTTCGAGCCAGGGCTATCAAGGTATTCCAGATACTGAGCGGCCAGCTTCGGCTGGGTCGAGCCTTTCAGCACCGCAACGGGGTAAATGATTTTCAGGTCGTCACGCGCTGGGACCTCGAGCGCCACCTTCACCTTCTTCGAAATGGCTGCGTCGGTCTTGTAAACGATCCCTGTGTCGATGTTCCCGGATTCCACCGCCGCGAGCGCGGCGCGCACATTCTCGGTGGCAACGACCTTTCCTTCGAGGTCCTTCCACAGCCCCGCCTTTTCGAAGTAGCTGCGCGCATAGACGCCCACCGGCACGGCCTTCGGATCACCGGTGGCGATCTTGCTCACCCGATCCGAGGTGAGGTCCTGGATCGAATTGAGCTTCAGGGCGCTATCGCTCGGCACGATGATCACCAGCGCGTTCGAAAGCTGATCCTCCCTGGACTCTGAGGCGATGAGCCCCTTCGCGGCGAGCGCATCCATTTTCGCCTGGTCTGCAGAGAAAAAGACATCCGCGGGCGCACCCTCCTCGATCTGCCGCGCCAGCGCGCTCGACGCGCCGAGGTTCAGCTCCACTGCGCTGCCCGTTTTCTTCGTGAATGCAAAATCAATTTCCCGCAGCGCATCCGACAGGCTCGCCGCCGCTGCGACGCGAATCGCAGGCTCCGCCGCCATCGCGAGACTGGTCGCAAAAAATGAAGCAAACGCGATCAGCGCGGTGAGGAGGCTGTGAGTTTTCGTAGCGGTCACGTGATGCATTCGACAATCTCCGCAGAACGGAAGAGGACGGGAAAATGCGCGTGAAATTGATTTGGTGATTCCTGCAGTCACTCCTTCCGCCAGATAGAGTCCATCATTTCATGGTGACCGCGACGCGTAATGCCCTGTGAAATCGAGGCCATGATCGCCCACCAATTTCGATTTTTCAGCGCCTCCGTCGGAACCCAAAGCCCTGGCAGCGCTGAGCTATAAATCATCCCAGGTTCGTCTGCTTCGATTTCCGTGAACTTCCCATCCACCCGACGATTCCAGTGAAACGAGAGGGCGTCGGTTTCACGAAGCGCGACGTATTCGATGACGCCCGCTCGTTCATAGCTTGCGCGGCGGGATCGGTATTCGGATTCGTCTTCCCCGAATACATCGAGCACGAAGTTCGGCGCGCCGACAAAATGAGTGTGGGACGGATTCGCGCTACATTGCTTGTGCTTGCCGTAATTCACCATCACGAGGACGCCGGGGCAAAGTCGTGTCTGGGCGTCCAGCTGAACTGCAGTGTGAATGCAGCAATACATCCCTGGGGACGCCATGCGATAATAGGCAATGCACATCGCGATGTCCGTCAAAATTGCGGATTGGCCGATGTGAAGCTCTGGGAGCATGCGGGGTCCGCTATCAGCTGGTTCGGCCGGCTTCAATCGTCGGGGTTGAGAGTTACTCTGGCAGGTCGATATGAGGCGCGAGTTTGGCCCGAAGTTCGTCGAGCAAGAGCGGGTCCATGAAGGCGTAATCGTCCGGAATGTGCAGGCAGATCACCGTCTTGGTCTCGAGCGCTTCGGGAAATCTTTGCCGCAGCCGGGAAACGTGGGATTTCTCCATGCAAAAGATGAGATCGGCCCACCCGATGTGCCCTTCGGTGACTACGATGCGCGCTCCAGGTTGCGTGCCGGCAGAACGCGCTCGGTATCGAGGCACCCCAGCGAAAAGCTTCTCCGCGGTCAGGCTCCGAAGTTTGTTGCGGCTGCAGACGAAGAGCAGCTTCTGCGCGGGCGCGTCAGGCATTGGTGACCACTCTGCCGAAGCGACCGAAAGAAATCGCGCACAAAACGAGGGAGCACTTTCAAGCAGTGGAATTCGCATGCCCGAAAACTTGCGCGTGGCGTTTGCGACCAGGCAACCATTAGGTTCTGCCATGCGCTGTTTCCTCTTTGCATCGTGTGTGTCGGCGGCTGCTGCATTTGGCCAAGTTCCGGAGAACCTCACAGTTGAAGGAATTCCTGCGATCAAGCCGGAGCTTCGGCAGGACGTGGGCCGGTATTTAGAGTTTCGATCGGCAGCGTTTTTGGGATGGCACCCGGAGCGGCGCGAGATGCTCATTTCGACGCGGTTTGCGGAAACTGCGCAGTTGCACCAGGTAAAGATGCCCGGCGGGGCGCGGCGGCAGATGACGTTCACGGGCGAGCCGATTCGCGCCGGTGAATGGCAGCCAAAAGCAGGAAAGTGCATCGTCTTCGGCCAGGACTCGGGGGGCGGGGAGTTTTATCAACTGTTCCGCCTGGATCTCGACGGCCGAATCACCCTGCTCACGGATGGGAAATCGCGAAACACCGATCTTCAATGGGCGCCGGGCGGGACGCGCTTTGCGTTCACGTCGACCCGCCGATCCGGAAAGGACAATGACATTTACGTGCAGGATCCTTTTGATCCCGGCAGCGCGAAGCTGGTGCTGGAAGTGCAGGGCGGCGGTTGGTCCGTCTTCGATTGGACCGCGGACGAGAAGAAGCTGCTGCTTGGCGAATATATCAGCGCGAACGAAAGCCGGCTGCATGTGCTGGATCTAGCGACCGGAAAAGCCGAGCGGGTTTCGCCGGATGACGGAGAGAAGGTCGTGTGGGCCGGCGGGCAGTTTACCAAGGACGGCGCGTCGGTGATCACGGTGACGGATAGAAAGAGCGAATTTCTGCACCTGGCGCGGATCGCCTTGGCGGATAAGTCGGTCGCGGACCTGCCCGTAAGGGAAGACGGGGCGGAGATTGAAGAGTTCGAATTGTCGCCCGACGGAAAATCGCTGGCTTACGTGGCGAACCGCGAAGGGGCCAGCCAACTTGCTGTCGTAGACCCGGATTCCGGCAAAGAGATCGCGCGACACAAAGGACCACTCGGCGTTATCACCGGCATTAAGTGGCGCGAGGACAACGATGAGATCGGCTTCTCTTTCAATTCACCGCAAACCGCAACGGACGCGTGCTCTTTCGCGCTGCGACGGGGGACGAATGACGGCGCTCATTTTAGCCAGTGGACGGAAAGCGAAACCGGCGGACTTGATTCAAAAGCCTTCGCCCCGGCTGAGATTGTGCGGATCAGTTCGTTCGACGGAACGAAGATGAGCGGTTTTCTCTATCGGCCGGATGCAAAGAAGTTTCCCGGAAAGCGGCCATGCATTGTGAACATCCACGGTGGGCCTGAAGGGCAGTCGCAACCGGAGTTCATCGGTCGTTCGAACTACCTCGTCTCGGAACTGGGCTGCGCGATTTTTTACCCGAACGTGAGGGGTAGTTCGGGCTTTGGGAAAACGTTCCTCACGCTGGACAATGGTTTCAAGCGGGAGGACAGCGTGAAGGACATCGGCGAGTTTCTGAAGGCACTGAAGAAAGACCCAGCGCTGGATCCAGAACGATTCGCAGTGATGGGCGGCAGCTACGGCGGCTACATGACGCTGGCGTCGCTCATCCATCACGGGAAGGAGTTCCGCTGTGGAATTGACGTGGTGGGAATCTCCAACTTCCTCACCTTCCTCAAGAACACGCAGGATTACCGACGAGACCTCCGCCGCGTGGAGTACGGCGACGAGCGCGATGCGAAAATGGCGGAGCACCTGGGACGGATTTCACCCACGGCGCGGTCGGGAGAAATCCAGGTGCCGCTCTTCATTGTACAGGGAAAGAACGACCCGCGTGTGCCGGTGACCGAGGCGCGTCAGATGGCCGATGCCGTCCGGAAAGCCGGCGGTAGCGTGTGGTACCTGGAGGCTGCGGACGAGGGCCACGGATTCGCGAAGAAGAAGAACGCGGACTTCTTGTTCCTGAGCATGGTCCTGTTCTTTCGCGACCACCTGCTGAAGTGAACCGTTCCCGGTTAGCCGCCGCTACGCCTGAATGATGTGATTGCGGATGGCGTAGCGGACAAGATCAGCCGTGGTGCGGAGTTGGAGTTTTCGCATCACGGTCGAACGATGCGTTTCGGCAGTCCGTGTGCTGATCGAGAGGGCCTCGCCGATTTCCTTGTTTGTCTTGCCTTCCGCGAGGAGTTGCACGATTTCGCGCTCTCGCCCGGTCAGGCGACTGTGGGGTTCGGGATCGGGGGTCTTGAAACGGTCCCGCTGGAGATAACGCGCAAAGACGATTTCTGAAACTTGGTCTGTGAAATACGGCTTGTGCTGCGAAACCGTCGAAATGGCCGCTACCAAGTGTTTTCCGGCTTCCGTCTTCGAGATGTAGCTGCGCGCCCCAGCTTCGAAGACTTGGTGCACGAGGCTGTCGTTATCGGTTCCCGAAAAGACGATCACTTCCGATGCTGGGGAGACTTCCTTGATCTGGCGAGTCGCGTCGATCCCATTGAGACCAGGCATGCCATGATCGAGCACTACAACTTCAGGCTGAAGTTCCCTGGCCATTTTCACGGCTTCCGGCCCAGACTTCGCTTCAGCACAGATCGCCCAATCCGGGACGGCGTCGATCAAAAGGCGGAGACCTTGCCGGACGATCTCGTGGTCATCGGCGATCAGAATACGGAGGGATTTCATTGGGCGAGCTCCTGGCTTTTCGGCCTATCCAGCACGTCACGGACGGTCCGAAGAAGATCCTGTGATAGATAGGGTTTCATTAGAAATGCTTCTACTTCGCTCTCGGATAACTCTTTTTTATCCCCCATGCCAACCTCCTTCATTACGAAAATGAAACGGGAAGCGGGATTCGACCGGCGCAGGGCGCAAATCTGCTCGCTGACTTCAGCTGAGCCATCCGCGATGATCACTGCAAATGGTTCTGCTGTGTTAGAAGTCGGCGCCTGCGCTTCCGCCAGGTCCGCGGCGACGGTTACCTTGTAACCCGCCGACTGAAGAACGGTGTTCATAATCCGGCGCAGCCCAGGTTCGCGATCCACGATGAGAATGGATTCGCGCCCAGAATACTCGCCCTCCACTCGGCGATTCACGTCGGGGACGGGCTCGGTCGCAGGAATGTAGGCCTCTGCACCCGACAGTGAACTCGTTGCCAGCACGAAGCCGCGGTGGTTTTGGGCGATCGCCCGGACCATCGCCAGGCGGATGCCCGTTTTAGTCGTTGGAATTCTGTCAGTCGGATCTTGGGGAGAGCCCATTGATTGCCCCTCGCGCCCCCAGTGGACGACGTGAAACCGGACGTAGGAGCCCGGCTCTGCTTCGCCAGGTAGCAAGCCTTCCGAAGCATCGAGGAGCGCATTTGCGGCATGCAGCGTGAGCGAACCGTCGGCGCCCAAAGCATCCGCTTCCGCTTCGAGGAGGCAGAGTAGCATCAACCGCAATTGTGAGGCGTCGCCATTCAGAACACTCTTTTCCGTCGGGGCTTGCGCTTCGATGCGAATGCCACAGGGAAGATGTTCCATGGCCAATTCCCTCGCCTCGATGAGGAGGCGCCCTGTATCCACCCGTGTAAACTCAGCGCTCGTGCCCCGGGCGCAGGTGAGCAGCTGCTTCAGAATATCCGATCCGCGCTGCGCCGCGCTTTCGATGATCCCCACCACCATCGCGATCGAAGCTGGGGTCGCAGGCTCCCGGAGGATCTGGGTGCCCATCAAGATTGGAGACAGGATATTGCTAAGGTCATGCGCGATCCCGCTTGCCAACACACCGATGAGCTCGAGCCGTTTCCGCTCTTCGTTGCTGGCGGCCTTTCGTATGTGCACGATGCATCCCTCACCTCGACCCTCGCGGCGAATGGGATGCGCCGCGACTTCCACGGCAATCTTTACGTCGTTCGCGCGCATTATCGCTCGAGCAGGCAGGCAATTGCTCGAGCGGAATTGCAGCCGCTTACCGCCTTGATCCATGAGCAGTCCGTCGAGCTTCTTCCCAAGCATCGCCGACTTGGCGACTCCGGCCAGCTGCGTAAACGCATCATTCACGAAGTAGCACGTTCCCGCATCGTCCAACGCAAATACGGGCTCATCGAGCCCGTTTAGAAAAGATTCCCAATGCGGCGCAAAACCGCGCTTGGGAGTGGGGGAATGCGCGGTTTGATTTTCCGGGGAATCTGAAAGTCGTTCGCGGCGAGGCTTGCGGTTGAGTGGTTTGGCCTTACCCGTCTGGACTTCAGGGGACCGTTTGTGAGCGTCCATTAATCTTACTTTCTCAAGCAGGAATCGGGCAGCAAGGCAGAATCGACCTCAGGATCGATCCGTATTTTTACTCCGTTCCCGCTCGCAAGGTTCCGCGGACGCCAGCACAGAACGGGTTACGCTCCGCCGGTGCTGTCGCGCGTGAAATCTCCAGAAGCTTCGGCTACGCGATGCGCGGGAGTTGCCACGGCTGGACCGGTCTCGACCACTTCCTTGAATCGGGCAAGATCGCCCTGCACTTCCTGTTCCGGCGCTCTGCCAAACAACTTCGCCACCAATGCGCCGAAAACGCCGGCTGGCGGCCGGTATGTGATATCAACCCGCACGAGGGTTCCACCGCCATCCGGATCCACGTCGAATCGCACTGCTCCGGCGTTGTCCACTTGCGAGCCTTCCAATGAACGCCATGAGATCAGGTGATTGGGAATGTCTTCCAGGAGCTCTGCCTCCCACTCCACCGTGCTGCCGGCTGGTCCTTTCGCGATCCAATGCGAACGTGACCCGTCGCAGGTCACGCTCTCCAGGTTGCGCATGAATCGCGGAAGATTCTCGAAGTTCCGCCAGAATGCATAAACAGAGTCGACGGGCCGATCGATGTTGATCGTTTTGCGGAAGTGGATGGTGCCCGGCTCATGCGTCAATTCGCGGCATTCCTGCGCCGCAAGGAGATCCAGCACCGTGACGCCCAGCACGGACGCTGCCGCGATCTCCACCCTGGCCGGGTTGGACTCGTCCGACGTGAGCGCGATCCCTAGCAGGCCGAGATCAATCACGTCCCCGCCCACGCGGGCCCACAGCCATTCATCGCGTCTGTATTCCTGCAGAATGCCTACGCCGCTCGCCACTTCCCGAAGCCCGAGCAGCCTGAAGATCCACGGACGATCTGGCACTCCGATGAGTCGTGCCAATGCGCGGGGGGCCAGCAATTCGGCAAGACCGAGGCCAATACTGAACCACCCAAGACCCGCGGCCAATCGATCGGTGGCGGGCCGACTATCCGTTGAACTTGCCTTGGACAGGAATTTCATAGGTGCAGGAAGGTTAACGCCCGGGAATTCAGACGCCTTGATGAATCGCAACGGAGCAAAGTTTCTGTTGTTTCGAAATGCGATTCACCGCGGCGCAACACGGCACTGTTGCGCAAGCTGCAAACACAAAGAATCAAGACGGGACCCTGCCCAGACGTCCGCAATTCCCGTGAACCTCGAATCATAACGGCGCGTTCGCGCTACCTATGGAAATTGCACTCAATGAGGCCAAGGGACGGGAGAAAGTGGCCGATTTTGCGTTGCCCTCGAGTGTGGAGGTCGCGGAGGTTGAACTGGACGACGTGGCGGAAGCAGATGAGCTGCTGCAACTCGGTGGGGCGGAGGGCCGGCCGTTGCGTGTCGCGATGATTTCCACGCCCTTCCTGGCGGTGCCGCCGAAGAATTATGGCGGAACAGAGCTCGTGATCTACGAATTGGCGGAGGGACTCGTGGCGGCCGGCCACAAGGTCGTTCTTTTCGGTACAGGGGACTCGGAAACGTCGGCGGAGTTACGCTCGCTCTACGCGACGTCCCAATGGCCGCCCAACCCGCTGCATGAGCATAACCATGTGTCCTGGGCCTTGCACCAGGTGAGCCTGGAGAATTTCGATGTGGTGCATGTGCACTCGGCCTGCGCGCTCGCCCAAACTCGGCTGATACCGAATCTGCCTGTCGTTTATACGCTGCATCACCCGCCTCTGCCGGAGTTTTCCGATTACTATCAAAGTTTCCCGGAGCCGTTCTTCGTCGCGATCTCTCGGCGTCAGCGTCAACTCGAGGCGCCGCTTCCCCGCTGTGAGGTGATACATCACGGGCTCGAGGCAGAACGGTTCCAGTGCGCTGGAAACGCGCAGGATTTTGTATGTTTTGTAGGGCGCTACTCGGAATGCAAAGGACCTCACACCGCGATCGACGCAGCTCGCATGGCGGGCCTGCCGATTCGCATTGCTGGAGAGGTGCATGAGCCGGATCGGGGATTCGCCGCCTGCCACTTGGCCCATCGCTTGAAACAACCTCACGTCACCGACTTGGGGTGTATTGGGATCGATAAAAAAGTGCCGCTGCTCCGGGATGCGCGCGCATTGCTGACGCCGATCACATGGGAGGAGCCATTTGGGCTAATTCTCATCGAGGCGATGCTTTCTGGGTGCCCGGTTGTTTCGTTCCCGCGAGGCAGCGCGCCGGAATTGATCGATCAGCGCGTCACTGGATTCCTCGTGAAGGACGTCGAGGAAATGAGTGAGGTAATTCGACTTGGTGGAATCCTGGATGAATTCGATCGCAAAGAGTGTCAGCGCGTTGCGCAGCGGCGCTTTGGACGCGAGCGCTTGATCGATGATCACTTGCGACTTTATCGAGCCGCAATCAGTGAAAGGACATCCATTCGGCGTGCCGCATCCGCATAATCTCCACAGGGCCAATGAAAAGTCCCATTGGAGATACCGTTACATCATCACTGCCAATGGAGGAGGCGGTCGGGTACAGCTCGATCATCTGCGATGCGCAGACGCCAGCGGAGCATCCGCTCGTACTGAAACATGATCGCTACTTCCTCATTACCGACTGCCATGGAGATATCTCTCCACCAGGGCATTGCTCGCTCGGACTATTCGAGGAGGACACGAGAATCCTCAGCCATTACGCGTTGAAGTTCCGGGGCGGGCGGCCCTCGCTATTGGCGGTGCAATCGCCGACAAGTTATCTCGGACAAATCGATCTCACGGTCACGGATGCCGAGTTCGAGGGGATGCGTTGGGATCCGAAGAATTGCATCCACATCCGGCGGGAATTGCTCGTGTCGGATCGACTCATCGAGCGGCTAACGATCACAAATTACCTGCCACGGGCAATCGACTACTGGGTGGAATTGGCGATCGGATGCGATTTTGCCGACATCTTTGAAATTCGCGGCTGGAAGCGGGAAAAACGGGGCAGCTTCTTCAAGGCGCAGAAGGAACGAAAACGGCTGGTGCTCTCTTACCAGGGACTCGACGGGGCGACCGTTTACAGCAACGTGCATTTCCGCCAGGCGCCGTCTGAAATCACTCCAAAGGGCGCGCGCTGGACTTTCAAACTCCCGCCGCGCTCACCCTACAAACTCGAGTGGGAGGTGTTGGGTGGAAAGGATGTGAGCACGGGCTCAATCTTGAGCGGGTTCGGACTGGATGAGCGAAAGAAGACGCTCGACGAGTCGGCGATGCGCTGGGAGGCGCAATGCACGCGGTGGATGACGTCGCCCACGGAATTGCGGAATCACCTCGAGCGCTCGATCGACGATCTGCACGCGCTTTACGTGGAGGGTTCCGGCGGGCGCGTGATCACGGCGGGGATACCGTGGTATTCCACGCCGTTCGGACGCGACTCGATCCTAACCTCGCTCGAAACGCTTTCCCTGAATCCGTCCATTGCCGTCGACACACTGCGTTGCCTCGCGCGGCACCAAGGTGAAATCGAAAATCCCTTCACCGAAGAGCAGCCGGGCAAAATCATGCACGAGATCCGGCGCGGGGAAATGGCGCGCAATCGTGAGATCCCGCACGTGCCGTATTATGGAACCATCGACGCCACGCCGCTGTGGCTCGTGCTTCTGCATGAGACATGGCGTTGGACGGGTGACGATGAACTCGTGCGCGAACTGCTGCCAAATGCAGAGATGGCGGTGGAGTGGATCACGAAGTACGGCGACGTCGACGGCGATGGGTTTGTCGAATACGTCGGCAGCGCGACGGGAAAGGGCCTCGCGAACCAAGGGTGGAAAGATTCCGGTGACGGAGTGCCGTTTCCCGATGGCTTGATGCCCGACCCGCCGATCGCGCTCGTTGAAGTTCAGGGTTACGTCTACGATGCGCTGTTACGCATGGCGTCACTTTTCCGCGTTTTTGGACGGCACAAGCAGGCAGATGCGTTCCGTTCGCATGCGAGCGGATTGCGCGAGCAGATCCTTCAGCAATTCTGGATCGAAGAACTCGGGACATTCGCTCTCGCCCTCGACGGGAAGAAGAAGCCGCTCAAGACGGTGACGAGCAATGCCGGACACCTTTTATGGAGCGGTGTGCCGGAGCCCTGGCAGGCGGAACGCATGGCGGAACAACTCTTGTCTCCGGATATGTTCTGCGGTTGGGGAATTCGCACACTCAGTGGCGCGCATCCGGTCTTCAATCCAATGAGCTATCACAATGGGTCCGTGTGGCCGCACGACAACTCGCTCATTGTGATGGGACTGGCGAAGTACGGCCTCGCTGCCTCGGCGCTGCCTGTGCTTCGCGGGTTGCATGAGGCGGCGACCTACGATGACTTCCAGCGGTTGCCGGAGTTATTCTGCGGCATCGCGCAAACGCCGGGGATGCACCCTGTATGGTATCCCGTAAGTTGCTCGCCGCAGGCGTGGGCGGCGGGCGCCTTCTTTATGATGCTGCAGGCGGTCCTCGGATTGCAGCCGGATGCGCCCGCGGGAGTGCTCCACATCAAGAATCCGGTTCTGCCGAGCTTCCTCGATCAGGTGACCATTTCGAAGATGTCCATTGGCCACTCGCAAGTAGCACTGCGTTTCGAGCGGCACGGTGACCGGACGCTCGCGAATCTGCTCTCCGTTTCCGGTAAGCCGATCCAGGTGCAGATTGAGCTGAATTGAGCGCGACAGTAGAATTCAGAGGGCAGATGTGGCGGCGAGCCAAATGGCCAGCAGCAAGCGCTGAAAGAGGCGTTTAGGCGGTAGGCTAAATCGCGGCACTCCTGCTTGGTCAAGGCCGTAGGGAGATCATGGCAAGCAACTTTGCGCCGTAGTGCGGTTCGCTGGCGCAGATTGGCGCGGCCATTCATGGATGCAGCCTGAGCCAGGGACAACTCCCATCGAAACGATGCGAGAGGGCGCGGCGCCGGACGGCCGAGGCCTGGCAAGTGTGGCGGCCTTCGACCCAGCCGTTTGCGACGCGAGCAAGGTGGATGAGTTCTTCGCGGGCACCCCTCAGCACTGTGCCCGAAGCATCCGTCTTCTTCTCGCCCTGTCATGCCAGCGGTCACGACTGTTGCATTCTTGTCGGCGCCTGAAGCGATCTGACGCTTATGGGAGGCGACTTTTTGATCGAACTGGAAGCAGGTCCCCTCTGTGGAGCATCTTCGCCTTCTCAAAGCCGCCGTCGCACCTATGAACCGACTCCTCCTTTTCGCCCTTCTTGGTTTTGTAGGCATCGTCTCCTGCCCGCGCGCTCGGGCTGATTTCGCCATGGAAATGATGGAGGCAACTTTTCGAATCGAAGGTTCTGCAACATGCTTTTTTCTGCGCGGAGAGGCTCCCGATACAGCGCTTTATCTAGTCACCGCAGGCCACGCGATCGGCGATGCCATGCAGGAGAAGTTTGACGTGATCCTGCGCAAGCCGAAGGCGGATGGTTCGTGCGAACGCGTAGAATTCAGCGTGCCTCTTCGAAAACACGACAAACCGCTTTGGGTTCGTCATGAGAAGCACGACATCGTGATCGTCCGAGTCGTCGATCCGTTGCCCGTGCAGCCGCCGGCATTGCCCGCGGAAGTTTTAGCGGACGAAGAACGCTTGAGAGGCGCGGGGGCGCGTCTTTGCGGGCCTGTTTTTATCCTGACGTACCCCGCGGGATTGGAGGCAGACAAGGCGGGGCTTCCCGTGGCCCGACAGGGGATCTTTGCGAGTCCACCCTTGTTGCCGCTGGCTGCCCATCCGACTTTCCTCGTGGACTACAATGCATTCCCTGGGGACAGCGGTGCGCCGGTTTTCATCGAAGGGATGGATCATCGTCCGCTGATCGCTGGCATCGTATTCGATCAGCACTACTACGATGCGGAAATGAAGTCCGTCTTCCAGGAGCATTCCATTCGAACACCTCTGGGCGCCGCCCGGATCATTCGCGCGGAATACGCGCGCGAGGTGCTCGTAGCTGCGACGAAGCTGGGCGAACCAAAAGCAAAGTAGATCGCCAGACAGAATTGGGCGCGGGGTAATCACAGCAAACAAGCGGAGCGCTTCCGGCTAATCGGCGCGGATGCGCGATTGGTTAACTCCGAAGCTAATAACTTTTATAAACTTTCTTGTTGACCAACTAATGCCGAAAGAATACTAACCACAGACGTCACCAATGAACTCGTCAACGACATATCCAATCAATTCGCAAGCAGCCGGGTGGTTGCATTGCGCGGATATGTTCCGTCGCAATGGCATAGCCGCCTTCTGCATCGCACTGTGCGGAGAACAGCCGAGTTGCACGAGCGAAGACCTCACCAAGGAGGCAAGCAGGTAGTTTACGATCTAGCTCAGATCACGGATTTCCGAGAACCCTGCTCGCCCGCAAAGCAAGCAGGGTTCTTCGTTTCCGGGTGATTCCTCAGCCGCAGGCGACTCGCCGAAATGCAAACCGTCACCAACGACGCAACCCACCAGACCCATCGAACAACTTTCTTAATCCACCAAAACGTGGGCGATAAAAACCCCGCCGTCAGCGGCAACTGACGGCGGGGCGGAATCGGTCACCAATCCAGATCAGTCCCCGCTAGCCGACAGGCCGAAGCCTGTCACGGGAGATGCTCATGAGTCAGTAACCGCACGAACGGTCGCAGCTCGTGGAGTAGCTGTCAAGCGAGTCAACTAACCTGACTAGCTAATGGCCCTGTATTGTCTGATTCCTCGCCTCTTTCGACTTACTAAAAGCCAGAGGCTTTGCATGACTATCTATCCAGTCGTGCCCGGGAGGTGTGCCTGAAACACCGAAACAACCGCCGTGAAATGATCCTGCGGGTGCGAGCTTCAG
>CBHXZU010000078.1:0-13008 GCA_966125105.1 uncultured Prosthecobacter sp. | reverse complement strand
AAGCTCGTCGCGCGCGGTGTTGCGGCAGAACCTGCGGCAGTGGACGCCGAATTGGCAGCAGGCGGTGACGCTCGGTGGCAAGGCGCCCGAGGGACCGGATTGGGGCCGCTTGGTGAAAACCTGGGTGGAGCATCCCGTCGTCGCGCCGAACTTCGAGGGTATTCCTCGCGATTACTCGGTTTACTTCGTTCCCGCGACCGGCATGCGGGAGGACTTTTCCGCGTACAACATCGCTGCCGATTCACCGATTGATTCAAGCCTCGCAGCGCAGCTCGGCACCAACACGCGTCCGCTGCCAGACATCCTGGAGGCTGCGTCGCCTTGCGTCGTGGCGGGCGATGCGTTGGGAGCGGCGCCCCGCGGACCGCTGATGATCATCGCCTGGCGGCAGACCGCCGAAGGTCTGCACGTATTGCGCAGGCACGTCACGGCGCGGGAAGTGGAGGCGGCGCGATGACTTTTCTTCGCTTCCTATTTCAATACCCGCTGCTCGGGCGCGAACTCACGGAGCGCGCGGCGAGAGCGCGCACCTACACGCTTCGCGTGCTTTTCGGCGCATGCCTCTACTCGCTCTTTGTGCTGATCGTGCAGCGAGCCGTGAGCGAGCAGGCGAAGCTGGATGTGGGACTGGGGAGCTTCGGGTTCGGCTACGACCTTCTGCGTTCGTTAGTGAACCTGCTCGCCTGGAGCCTGCTGCTCATCCAGCCGGCGCTCATGGCAACGACGTTGACGCGGGAGAAGGAGCGGGATGCGTTGGGGCTGCTCTTGCTCACGCGGTTGTCTCCTGGGAAAATTCTCGTGGAAAAGTATCTCGCCGGCCTCTTTCCGACGGCGACGCTCCTGCTCCTCGCGTTGCCGCTCGCGGCGGTGACGATGGCCTACGGCGGCGTGTCGGTGACGTTGCTCGTCGCAAGCGGCATGGTGCTGATTGCGACGTGGGTCATGGTCGGCGCGTGGGCGTTGTTTTGCTCGGCGTGGTGCAGGACGTCGCTTGGCGCGCTGCTGCTGGTGTATGTCGGCGGCGCAGCGATCATGCTCGCGCCGGCGGTGATTTACACCGTGCTTCGCCGGGACGTTCTTTTCGGCTCGAATGTGGTTGGCGTCGATGTGCCCTCGTGGCTTTGGGCGCTTTGGCCGTGGGAGGTTTTCAGCTCGCTGCTCGAGTACCAGCGCGAGACGTTTTCCTCATCCATAGGCGTGGGAAACACTGCCGCGTTTGCGTGGGAAGCGGCGAAGCGATGCGGCACGCTCTTTGGCGCGGGGGCCATTCTCCTTCTCCTGAGCCGACTGGTTTTCCTGCGGCGCGCGCTGGCGAAGCCGGCATCGGCGCGCGTTTGGGCAAAGCGCGCGCAATTGCTGCTGCCTCACCGGTGGTTTTGGAAGCCATCCCGCGAGCGGGATCTCCCCGGCGATGCGCCCATCGCCTGGCGCGAGCACAGCCGTCGCATCCTCGGAGGCGGCGCGCATTTCGCCTACTCCGCGTTTCTCATCTGGGGTGCCACGCTCGCGCTGGCGATCGCGCTTCTCGCGATGTATCCGCCCACACGCGGGCCGGAGCGACTTCAGCGCCTGGGAATCTTCGTCGCGTGCACCGCGCTGTTTGTCCTGGTGACGACGAGCGTGACTTCGCTGCTGAATGAGCGGAGCAACCGGACGCTCGATATCCTATTCACGACCCCGATGGGCATCGAGCAGCTGTTGCGGCAGAAAGCGCAGTCGGTCGGCAGGTACTGGATTCTCTTCGGCGTGATGCTGGCGATCATCTTCGCCGCTCAAGCGTGGTCGGATTATGAATACTTTCGCTCGGGCGCGACGTGGCAGACGCTCGGGCAGCAATGGGCGACGGGACTGCTCGCGCTCGCGATTTATCCGCCGCTGATCATCTGGGTATCCTTCTTCGCTGCGGCGCGATGGCGCAAACGTGGCCGGGCGATTTTTGGCATCATCGCGATCTTTGTCGCGTGGGCAGTGATCCCGTTAATGGCGCTCGAATATCTCGATCCCGCGTGGCGCGACGTTCAGAAGAATCTCTGGTTTTCGTTGGTGAGTCCTCTCGGGATTCTCGACGCCAATGCGCACGATAAATTGCCCTGGTTCGCGCGGGCGACTCTCGGAGCTGGGCGCGTGATCCAGGTGCAGGGTGTTCCATGGGTACCGGTGGCGGTGAACTTTGGTTTTTACGGATTGCTGGCGATGCTTGCGCGGTGGCTGTGCTTGCGGTCGGCGGATCGGTTGCTTCGAAGGTAGGCTAGTGGGCGCTTTTGGGGTGCATTCATTTCCAAGCCGTTCAGGGAAATCTGCGGACCGTTCAGGGAGACCTGCAGTTCGTCCAGGGTGACGGATCTCGCCGATCTATTTCGAAGTGGCGCAATTACGACTTTCAGGCAACGGTTTGCGGAATTGCCCGGTCAGCCCGCCGGCACCCAGCCAACATCGCGTCCGCTTCTCCTCCATGACACTCCGAAATTTCCTGCTCATTCTGCTCCTCGCTGCCTTGCCGCTGCCATCCTCGCGACTCCATGGCGCGACGGCCTTTTACCGCGGCACGGTGCTGGCGGATAATCCGATCGGCTATTGGGAACTCGACGAGGCAGCAGGTGCGGTGAATGCCGTTGATTCAGCAGGGACGCCCCAGCACGGACTTTATGCGAACGTGTTGCTGGGCCAGACGAGCGCCTTTCCGAACCTCGGGACGTGCGGCTCTTTCAATGGCACGAGCAGCCGGGTGCGGGTGCCGGCTGATGCGGCATTCAACTTGGGTACGGGGGATTTCACGGTGGAGTGCTGGTATAAGACGACCGTCACCGGGCGCGGCGACATCTTTAATTTCAAGAACTCGATCGATTTCGGAATCTTCGCGAACCAGGCGGCGGCGGGGTCGATCGGCGGATATCACAACGGACTGCTTCCGACCTACAACACGGGCGGCGTAAACGTGTGGCATCACGTGGTGTATGTGCGAAGCGCCGGGGTAATTCGTCTGTATGTGGACGGGGTGGATCGTGGCAGCCAGGCCGATGTGGTTTCGATGTCCGCCAATACCGACATCGTCATCGGCGCCAACCAAACATCCCTTTGGTATACAGGGCTGATCGATGAAGTCGCCTACTACGGCACGGCCCTGAGTGCCGCTCGCGTGCTCGCGCATTATAACGCCGCGCAATCGACGCCGACGATTCCCGCGATCGCGAATGCTGCGCCGACGAATGTCTACGCGACGGGAGCCACGCTGAACGCGAATGTGACGAACACCGGCAATGAGCCCCCAACCGTCACGATCTTTTACGGCACGACAGATGGAGGAACGACGGCGGCGAATTGGACGGGAAACGTTTCACTTGGCGTGCAATCTGGTGCGGCCGGAGCGGCGGTGAACGGGCTGTCGCAAGCGACGAGTTATTTCTACCGCGCCCGGGCGGTGAACTCCGCGGGCACGGCCTGGGCGGCGACGTCGGCGACTTTCACAACGGCGACGGCGAGCGCGCCCTCGGTGCAAAACTTGCCGGCGACCAATATCACGGGCACGACCGCCAACCTGCGCGGCCAGGTCACTAACATCGGCAACCAGCCGCCAAGCATCACAATCTATTACGGCACGACGGATGGCGGGACGAATCCCGCTGCTTGGGGTTCCAGCGTGGCGGTTTCAGGAACCCAGACTGGCACGTTCTTTCAACCAGTCGCGGGACTGACGCAGCTGACGACTTACTACTACCGTTGCTTTGCGCAAAACATCGGGGGCATTGGATGGGCGCCTTCGACGCAGAGTTTCGCCACGCCAGTTTTCGTCCCCCCGAATGTCGTCATTAATGAGCTGCACATCAACGAAGACGACCCGACCATTCACAGCGAGTTCATCGAGCTCTACAACGCCAGCGCGACAACGAAGGATCTGAGCGGGTGGGTTTTCGACAAGGGGATCAACTTCACTTTCCCCGCGGGAACGACGCTCGCGTCCGGCGCGTATCTCGTGGTTTGCGAGGACCCGGCAACGATGCAAAGTCGGTACGGAGTTTCGGGAGCGGGAGTGATCAGCTGGCAGGACACCGTGCCGGCGCAGTACAATTCGCTCGCGAACAACGGAGAGACCGTGACGCTGCGCGACGCGGGTGGAATCAAGGTCGATGAAGTCGACTACAACATGGGATTCCCTTGGCCAACGGTCGGTGACCTTCCGAGCAAGTCGATGGAGCTCATTCACCCGAGCCTCGACAACGGAGTCGGTGGCAACTGGCGCGCCTCGGTGAATGGGCCGACTCCGCGCGCGGTAAACTCGGTCTTCACCGCCAATGCGCCGCCCGCGACGCGGCAGGTCGCGCATGCGGCGGTGACTCCGGTCGCCGGACAAATGTGGATGCGCAGCGGGCAACAGGTGCGCATCACCGCGAAGGTGGCGGATCCGGACGGCGTGCAGTCCGTTTCGCTGCAATACCAGGTCGTCGAGCCGGGAGATTACATCAAGGACGACGATGTCCGATACAATGCGGCGACCTCGTGGACGACGCTGCCGATGGGGGACGGCGGGCTGAGTGGCGACGAGGTCGCGGCGGATGACGTTTACTCGGCGATCATTCCCGCCTCGGTCCAGACACATCGGCGGCTCGTGCGGTACCGCATCACCGTGACGGACACCATTGGCGCATCGGTGCGCGTCCCGTACGCGGATGATCCTCAGCCGAACTTTGCCTATTTCGTTTACGACGGCGTGCCGGACTGGAGCGGTTCGCGTCAGCCCGGCACGGTCGCCGCGGTGAACTACACCGGCGCGATGCTGTCGCAATTGCAGCAATACCACCTCATCACGCGGGTGGAGGAGCATGCGACTGCGCAAAGCGTGCCGGTGATCAAGGCGGATGGCTCGACCTACAACCCCGTGACGGGCGGCTACACGCATGGGAATTACCTTTGGAAAGGCGCGCTTTGCCACGACGGCGTCGTCTACGATCACATTCGTTACCGCGCGCGCGGGGGCGTGTGGCGGTTCGCGATGGGGAAGAACATGTGGAAGTTCGACTTCAATCGCGGGCACGACTTTGCCGCGAAGGGGAACTACGGGGAGTCGTACGACCAGAAGTGGAAGAAGATGAACTTCTCTTCGGTGATCCAGCAGGGCGACTTCAACAGCCGCGGTGAGCAGGGCCTTTATGAGAGCGTTGGGTTCCGTCTGTTCCAGCTCACGGGAATGCCTGCGGAGCATACGCAATTCGTCCACTTCCGAATCATCGAGCGGCCGAATGAAACGAACGGCACGGCCAGCCAGTTCGATGATGATTTCCAGGGGCTCTACCTCGGCATCGAACAGCAGGACGGCCAATTCCTCGACGAACACGGACTTCCCGACGGAAACCTCTACAAAATGGAAAACGGCACGGGGGAGCTGAATAACCAGGGACCCACGCAGCCGACGAACAAGAGCGACCTCAACACGTTCCTCTCTTACGGAACGACCGAGCAGTGGTGGCGGGATAATTGCGACCTGGCGAACTACTACAACTATCGAGCGATCATCGATTGCATCCACCACTACGACATCGGCGACGGGAAGAATTACTTCTACTACCACAATCCGGTGACGAATAAGTGGACGGCTCTTCCGTGGGATCTCGACCTCACGTGGAGCGACAACGCTTATCGCGGGGACACGGGAATCGCCGGGCTGCCGCCGTCCGGCAATACGACCGAGCCATTTTTCAGCAGGGTTTTTGGGAACGGATCTTCGACGGGCATTCCAGCCTTGCAAAAAGAGCACCGCAATCGCGTTCGTGAGGTGCTCGACCTGCTCTACACGCCGGAACAGGCCGGGATGCTGATCGATGAGATGGCATCATTTATCTATCAGCCGGGGCTTCCATCGTTCGCCGACGCCGATCGCGCGATGTGGGACTACAACCCGATCATGGTCAACACGACCTATGTGAATAGCGGCAAGGCTGGGCAGGGGCGGTTTTACCAATCGGCCGTGGATAACCCGCCCACGCCGGGGAGTGAAATCGGCACGTTCGCTGGGATGATTCAGAAGATGAAAAACTACGTCGCGACGCGGCGCAGCGTCATCACCACCCAGGTCCTCACGTCCACGGAAGAGAGCTTGGTGCCAACCACGCCAGTGGCGACCGTTGCGAGCGGGCCGAGCAGCACAATTCCCACGAATGCGCTCACTTTCACGAGCTCGGCATTCAGCGGTAAGAACGGCGCAACGTTTTCCGCGATGAAGTGGCGCATTGCCGCCGTCACAGATCCTGCCGCAGCCGGGTTTCAACCTTACGGGCGCGGCACGCCCCGCCTTTACGAGGCGGATCCGGCGAATACTTGGGAGTCGCCCGAGATTACGAGCTTCAATGCGAACTTCACATTTCCTCCTATTTCCGCAGCGGTGGGGCAAACTTACCGCGTGCGAGTGAAGCATCGCGATAGCGCGGGACGCTGGAGCCACTGGAGCGCGCCGGTGTCGTTCACCGCGAGCCAGCCGGACATCAATGTCTACCTGCAAGGGCTGGTGGTCTCGCAGTTCATGTACAATCCCGTGGATCCGAACGCGGCGGAGAACGTCATCGCGCAAAGCGCTGATTCCTATGAGTGGATCGAGTTGCGCAACGTCGGGCCCGGTCCGCTCGATCTCACGCCCGTTCGTTTCACCAAGGGCATCGACTTCAATTTCGCGGGCAGCGCGGTAACTACTCTCGCGCCCGGAGCGCGGGTCGTCGTGGTGAAGAATCTCGCGGCTTTCAATAAGCGCTACGAAGGCAAGCTGACGGGCGTGCAAATTGCCGGGGAATGGAACTCCAGCGATTCGCTGAGCAATGCGGGCGAGGAGATCAAATTGAGCTACGGCGCAGGGACGGCGATTCGCGACTTCATCTATGATGATGCCGATCCATGGCCCGTGGCGGCGGATCAAGGGTATGCGCTGGTCTTGTTGGATCCGACTTCGCTTCCCGATCACAATCTCGCGGCAAATTGGCGCAGCAGCACGATCGTGAACGGGCACCCCGGTCTGCCGGACGGCACCACGTTTGCCGCCTGGGCCGCGAGCAATTCTGTGAGCGATCCCGCGGCTGATGAAGATCGCGACGGTCTGAACGATCTGCAGGAATACGTGCTTCGAGGATCGCCAACGGTCCCGTCCCCCACCGTCGCGCCAGTTACGGGGCTGGCCGACTTCGGCGGGCAACAGTATCTTACCTTCACATTCCGGAGAAACCTAGCCACGGATGATGTGGCGATCACCCCGCAGATTTCGACGAACCTGGCTGTTTGGAACAGCGGTCCGGCGCACGTCGTGCTGGTAAGCGAAACGAATCACGCAGACAGCAGCGCCACGCTCGTCTACCGCGCCGCGTCGCCATTCAATAGCGCAGTGCCACAGTTTATGCGCCTGCTCCTCGAGCAGCGGTAAGCTGCCTTCTTATCGCGCCAAACATTGTAAGGCTTTCGGGCCTGCGGTTGGGCTTCGCAGGTGCGGAACTCCTCCGTGAACGGCACAACCGGTTACCACTCGGGCGAGTTGTGCTACGGCGCAAGCGTGCTTGCTGCGGCAGATCGATTAGCCGGATTCTCAGCGCGGATGGCGCCGAGTATCTCGCGCGTTTCCCGGAGGGCTTCTGCTGGTATGCCGCTCATCCACTTTTCAACAGCCGCTGGATTGCTGCTCCACCAGATCCGCAGCAACGCGTCCATGGCGTCGTGGCGGAATTCCGCGGCAGGGAACTGAAGCGCCCACGCAGCGGCAGGCTCGGGAGCAACCTGCACCCAGCGTTGAGCGACAGCCACAGCGGCATTTCGTTGGGCAACGCCTTCACGCATTTGGGTGGCGACCCAATCGGCGGCGCCACGCGGATCCTTATCTGCCCAAGCGGTGGCGATGGCTCCGCAGCAAGATTCGCGGAGTTCGCCAACTGGAAGGGACATCGCCGATGCCTTTGAACCTTTCACGTCGAGCGTGGCCCATTGTCCGAGAGCATGAACAATTGCCGCGTCGCGCTCAGCGGATTGCCGGACCGACGACAGCCGGGCTGCGGCCTCCGCCGGTTGAGTCCGAGCGAGTTCATAAGCGGCAGCAATAGTGGGTGAGTCGTCTCCGGGCGGGCGGATGGATGGAGGCGAGGGAGCGGGCGCCGATTCGGAGAATGCGGGAGGTTCTACGACACGAGGTGCACTGGCGAGCGAGCGCCCGGCGCCCCTTGCTGAACTCGGTGCCGTCGCAATCCCGGGCGACTCGTGAGTCTCCGGTTTGGCTTCGGATTTGGCCAGCCAGGCGGTCGCGGTCGCAATGACGACCGCGGCCGACAGGAGCAAGCATTGCCGGATGCGAGTGGACACAGGCTTACGGAACGACGGTTACGTTATCGAAGACCGACGTATTCGTGGCGGTGGTGGAGCCGCTGGCGACTTCGAGGCCGATGGTGCAGTTGGCGGCCATCACGATCGTGGCGCTGCCGATGGTGGTCCACGTCGTGCCGTTCGTGCTGCGAGCAGCGGTGATCGTGTTGCCGGCGCGAGTGAGCCGAACCCAGATATTCGGCGCGGTGCCGCTGCTGCTGTTCGTGGTTGAGACTGATCCGCCAGTGGATGTCCGGCGCTGCCAACGCCATGCACCGCTGCCGGTGACGCTGAGCGAGGCCATCGGCGCATTGTTCGCGAGCGAGTCGCGGATCATCACGCCAACTCGGGCACTACTCCCAGTATTGGCGAGTGTGCTGACGCGGGCGGTGATAGATCCATCGCCGCTCAGCGTCTGATGCACATAACGGAAGGAGTCCGTCGTGCCGCCCAACGTGCCGGCTCCGGTGACCGTGTGCGCGCCGGCGAGATACTCGGCGCGTCCGGTGAGGCCGGTCGTTCCAACATCTCCGGTCAGCCACGGCGCGGGATACGGTGTGACCGCGACGCTATCGAACGTAGCCGTGCCGATTGCGGAGTTATTCGCGCTCGTCACGCATAGACCCGCCATCACGGAACTGCTCATCGCGATTGTAATCGAGCCGACTTGGGTCCACGCGACGCCATCGGCGGATACGTAGCCCGTGAGCGTAGTGCCGCTGCGCGTCACGCGAACCCAGTTGTTTGGCGTCGCGTTCAGCGCGGGCCCGGCTATGTGGGTGCTCGAGCCGCCGGAAGCGGAGCGATATTGCAGCGCGAACCCGTTCCCCGGCGTAATCACCATCATCGCATGCGCAGCATTCGCTGCCGTGCCATCACGGATCATCACGCCGGCCTTTGCCCAGGCGGAGGTGTTCGTCTGTGACGTGACGCGGGCGCGAATTTCGCCGTCGCCGACGAGCGCCTGGCTCGCGAAGTGGAATGCATCCGCCGTGCCCCAAATATCTGCGCCGGATCCGTTCACCGTGAAAGTGCCGCTGCTTTCACTCGCGCTGCCCGCGAACGCGACACTGCCGATGTCGGCCGCAGTCCATCCGGAAGGAAGCGGCTGTCCGTCGACGACGATGTTCAACGTCGCGGTGGCGGATGCGCCGAGCGCGTCGGTGACCCGCGCGGTCCAGGAGTTCGACCCGACGTCGGCGCCCGAAGGAGTGCCGCTGATCGATCCGTCCGCCGCGACCGTGAGCCACGTCGGTCCGGAGACCACGGAGTAAGCGAGCGTGTCGCCTGCATCCACATCACTCGCGGTGCCTGCGATGGTCGCGGAATACGCGGCGCCCTGCATGGCATTGGGTCGATTGATGGGATTTGTCGTGAACGTGGGCGCATCGTTCGTATTGGCCACCGCGATCGCCACGGTCGTTTGACTGGAGAGTCCCGCGGAATCGGTGACCTGCACGGTGAAGCTGTTGTTGCCCACGTCCACATTCAGCGGGGTGCCGGTAAGCGCGCCGCTGCTCGCGACGTTGAGCCAGCCCGGTCCGGACACTTTGCTGAATGTAATGGAGTCGGCGGTGTTGGGATCCGTTACGTCGGCGGAGAGGCTGGAGCTGTAGGCGGAATCTTCGGTCGCGGACGGTTTATTCAGCGGGTTCGCGGTGAAAGATGGCGGACGCGGCGCATCGAAGTCCGCGTAGAGCTGCGCGATTTCCGCCGGTGCAAGCGCGCGTTCGTAGATGCGCGTGTCATCCAGGATGCCGTTCAGCCGGGTGTTGTTGTCGCGGTAATCGTAGCCGAGCGCGACGGTGAGAGGCTGCAAGGACTTGACCGTTCCAGTTCCTAGCGCGGCCTGCGCGCCATCGACATAGACGCGGCCTTCGGACCCTGCCCGCGTGGCGACGAGGTGATGCCAGAGGCCATCGCTCACCCTCGCGGTGGTCGTCAGATTGAATTGATACCCGCCATTGTAGACGAAGAAGTTCACCGTGCCGTCGGAGTTCACCTTGAGCGCGTATTCCCCCTCGAATCCGGTCGTTCCGGGTTCACGTTGTTGGATGATCATCCCTGCGCCAGCGCCGGCGTTCAGTTTCACCCACGCGCTCAGCGTGAAGTCGCCGGTTCCGCTGAGCGCGGCGCTGTTGCCGACGACGACACCACTGGTCGTTCCGTCGAGCGAGAGCGCGTTGGCATCCAGTCCCCCGACCCAGGTTCCACCGGCCACGGTGCCATCTTGTGGTCGGCCAGTTTGATCATTGGCCGAAATACCGGAAGCTTCGTCGAACTTCCACCAGGCGCGCAACGCGCTGTAGATCCCCGGTGGTTGCGAAGCGGCGCTCGCGGGATCGGTGCCGAGCGCAAGCTCGAGCCCGGTGGTGAAACCATCGCCATCCGGATCGCCGGCGGGATCGTCGTTGAAGAGGACCTCCACAGCGACGGGCTGCGAGCTCACGGAGCCGCCAGAGTTCACAGCCCGAGCGGTGACGGCGTGCAAGCCGCTTGCCGCATTATTCCAGGTCACCGTGTAGGGAGCGCTCGTGTCGCTGCCGATCAACGTCGCGCCATCGTAAAAAGCGACGCTGCCGGTTGCGGTGCTGCCATTGACCACGGTGGCCTCGAGCGTGATCGGTGATCCGTAGGGAACCTGAGTTCCGCTGGCCGGTGACGTGACGGCGATCGAAGACGGAACCGGCGGATTGCCGAACGCCGGGAAGAGCGCGGAAGCGGGAATTGCTTCACGAACCATGCCCGGCCCGGACCAGGCGACGGAAGCGTGGTCACCTCCTCCGCCCTCTTTTTGGTGCACCTCCAGCCAATAGACCTGCCCTGCTTGCAGAGTGATCACCGCCGACTTCTGCGACGCGTTGTCGTCCCAGGATTGGAAGTTGGTCCATCCGCTTACCGACGCGATTTGGACCTTGTTTGCCGCCGTTGCGTCGGTGCTGAGGAAGAGCCGGCTTTGATCATCTGACGCAATCCAGAACGTATATTCCCCGGAGACGCGGGGCTGGAGATAACCGGTGAGGCGGCGCGAGTAGTTGTCGGCCACGTTCTGCGCTGTTGTGAATGTCGACAGCGTCCCGGAATAAATGGGTGTCCCGGTGAAGTTCTGCGTGTCGAAGGCGGTTGCGCCGGACCACCGTTGCTCGGTCACCGAGAGCTGCGCGGGCGGATTGCAAACGATATTCACCACGCCGTCTCCGCTGGCGCCGGTGTTATCGGTGACGCGCGCGAGCAACTGTCTCGTGCCGGGATTTGGGAGCGCGGAGGGTGATTCGAGACGCACCTGGCCGCTGGCATCGATCGAGAACACGCCGCCTTCGTTCCCAGCGACGATGGCCCATCCGGAGACGGTGTGCCCGGACGCCAGCGAGGCGGTCACCGTGCCAAGCACCGAACCTGCGCCCATCGCCGATGTCGCGGTGAACTGCTGCGTGGCGACGATCGGCGCATCCGGATCCAGCAGCGTAATCGTGTGCGAAGCCGGCGCGGTGATCTGCGCGCCGGAAAGGTTGCTGAGCGACACGACAATGGCTTCGGGCGACTCGCCCACGGAGTCCGTGAGGATCGTGAGTGGGAGCAGCTTCATTTGCTCTCCCACAGAGAACGTGAGGGTGCCAGGCGCGAGATTGAAGTCCACGCCAGGGGTCGCCGTGCCACTCACCGTGTAGTCGACCGTGATCGGCGAATTTTCCGCGGGACGATCGAGCAGGACCATGAGCTGAGGTTCCGTTCCGTCCGTTTCCAATCGCGTGCTGGTGCTGACGAGAAAGCGCGCGGTGCGTGGTGCATTATTGGGAAGCGTCGAGCCGGGAATCGCCTCCCGCGCGAAGCCCGGTACCTGCCAGGCGACTGAGACGTGATCGCCGCCCCCGCCTTCGGCGTGCTGCACTTCCATGTAATAAGACTGTCCGGCGATGAGCGCGATCGAAGCCGACAACTGCGACGCATTCGTGTCCCACGCCTGGAAGCTCGTGTATCCGCTTACCGAGGCAATCTGCACCTTGTTCGCGGCAGTGGAATCCGTGCTGAGGTAGAGGCGGCTTGCGTCATCCGACGCGATCCAGAACGTGTAGTTTCCGGTAGTTGGAGCAACGATCTGTCCAGTGAGACGGCGTGAGTAATTGTCCGCCACATTCTGCGCGGTCGTGAAGCTGTTCAGGATTCCTGAGTAGGACGGAGACGCCGTGTTCCAGCCCTGGCTGTTGTATACGGTGTTCCCGCTCCAGCGTTCTTCGATCACCGCTCCTTGCGAAGTTTGGTCGAAGATGAAGAGCGTGTGCCGGTTCAAGCCGCCCACGCTGGCGCCGGCGACATTGCCGATTTCGATCACTGCGGTTTCTGCGGGTTCAGCGACGAGATCCTGTTTGATCCGGACCCGGATGTTTTGCGTGGTGGTTCCAGGCGGGAAATTCAGGGTGCCGCCGGGAATAGCCGCGTTGCCCGCGGAGGCATCGACGAAGGTCCAATCGACATCATCGCCGGAAGCCGTGCCGCCTCCGCTCCAATATTGAACCGTGACGGTGTTCGCGGAAGCAGCGGAAAGGACCACGGGAATGTCGCGATACCCGCCGTTGCCGCCCGGCACTTCCGACGTGACTTGCGAAGAGGCCTGGAAGGCTGCGGTGACCGGCGCAGTGTCGTTATCCGCGATGCTGTAGGTGGCCGAGGCCGGAAGATCGGCTCCGTAGC
>CBHXZU010000077.1:0-13012 GCA_966125105.1 uncultured Prosthecobacter sp. | reverse complement strand
ACCTGCGCCGAGGTGATGCTCATGAAAAAGATCAGGAGCACCAGCAACACATCGATCATAGGGGCGATCTGAAACTCCGGATCGCCATCTCCACCTCCGCCTCCGCCAGCCATATCAATCGAGCTTCGGGTTCATGAGAGGAAAGCGAGGCTTAGGCCGGCTCTTCCGTCATCCCAGTGCTGCCACCCTGCACCCAATTTGGCGTTGCTGCGTAAAGTTCTTCGTCGCCGAGATGGGCGCCCGCGAGGTGCTCGTAGGGCATCTTGCGGAACAGCATTCCGACGGTCTCCTGGATGCGATGCACGATCTTGGCGGCACGATTGCGCAGCCAGTAGAAGCTGAAGAAGGCCGGGATCGCGATCAGCAGTCCTGAAGCCGTGGCGATCAACACCTCACCGATCGCGGCCGAGAGCTTCGAAGGATCACCAATGCCGCTCGTGCCCAGCGTGGCGAACGCGCTGATCATGCCGAACACCGTGCCGAGCAAACCGATCATCGGCGTGCAGACGCCGATGACCGACAGGTAGCTGATGAAATACTGCATCCGGGCATTTTCCTTCGAGGTCGCCGCATACATGGCTTCCTCGGCGGCATGTTTGCCCTCGCCTGCCATTGTCAGGCCCGAGCGAACCACGTTCGTGATGGGCGACGGGTTGCTTTTGCAGAACTTGTAGGCTCCCTGGTAGTCACCGGCGCGGAAGAGGCTCTTCAGGCCTTCCACATGGTCTGCGGGCACCGTTTTCTTGAAATTGGTCACGCGAGCCAAGCCGTCGACGATCAGGTAGAGCGTCGCTACCGAGCAGATCCCGATAAAGATCATGATCGGGCCGCCGTCCTTGATGTGCTGCCAGAGGCTCTTGCTATGCACCGCAGCCTGTTCCGTAGTCGCTTCCTTCGGCGCTGCAGCTGGCGCGGCCGGCGCTTGGGCGAATGCCGGCGCGAACGACCCGAAGGCAAGGCACAAGAATAGGATCAGGGTGAGAAGGCGTTTCATGGGCGGTGAGTCAGAAGGGTCCGCAAATCTGGGAAGTCCCCTTCGCTTTGGCGAGGGGATTTTATGTGACAACACCGAGAACTATGGACCTCTGCGGTCGTCCAGCACGAGGATTTGCTCGTATGACTCGCAATTTTCCCAAGGAATCGGCGGCTCGGCCGATTGTCGGCACGCACAACCTGTCTGTTTTCATGAAAAAACTCCTCGTCCTCACCCTCGCCTGCGCCGCCGTTCTTTCGGCGGACGCGGCCGAGAAGAAACGCGTCGTCGTCTGCACGGTCACCACGGGCTTCCGCCATAGCTCGATTCCTTTCGCGGAGAAGACTCTCGAGAAACTTGCCTCGGAGAGCGGTGCTTACGAGATCGTAGGCTATGCCCGGCAACCCGAAGTGAATGTGCCGAAGAAGCCCAACAAGCCTGGCGCGCCGAAGGCAGACGCCGACGAAAAGGCGAAGGCGAAATACGATGCGGAGATGAAGAAATACGACGCGGAAATGGCCGCGTGGACTCCGGCGAAGGACGCGGAGGTCAAGGCCGCGCAAGCGAAGTTCGATGAACAACTGAAGGCGAACATGGCGCCGCTGTCGCCAGCCAATCTCAAGGCGAACAAGGTCGACGCGGTGATCTTTGCCAACACGACGGGCGACAACTTCCCGCTGCCGGACAAGGACGGCTTCATCCAATGGATCGCCGACGGCGGCGTGTTCATCGGCATGCACGCGGCGACGGACACGTTCAAAACGTGGGACCCTTACTTCAACATGCTGCACGGCACGTTTGCCGGTCACGGGGCGCAGGTCCCGGCGGACTTGATTGCCGCGGACACGAAGCACCCGGCGAACGGCGGCATCGGTGACAAGTGGGACCTCAAGCAGGAGGAAATGTATCTCATCAAAAACCACGATCGCGCCAAGGTGCGCGAACTGTGGTATCTCAAGCACCACCCGAACAAGGTGGAGGAATCGGGCTTCTTCCCGGTCTCCTGGTGCCGCGAGCACGGCAAGGGCCGCGTGTTTTACACCAGCCTCGGACACCGCGAAGATCTGTGGAGCGATGATCCCGCGATGAAGGGCCGCGTGAACACCGTCGAGATGGCGAAGCAATATCAGAAGCACATCCTCGGCGGCATCAAATGGGCGCTCGGTCTCGAAAAGGGCGACGCCACGCCGAACCCGGAAGTCAAATAAGCGCAGGGAAACGGACTCATACTTTCGCCATGAAAGCTCTCCTCATTACCACGCTCATCGCACTCTCCGTTCCGGCCTTCGCGGCGGACGATGACAAAGACTTCAAGCCGCTCTTTAACGGCAAGGACATCACGGGCTGGCACCTGCGGAATCCGAAGGGCCACAATTCGTGGTCGGTCGCGGACGGCGTGCTCAAGAACACCGTCAACAAGGGCGAGCACGGCACGGATTTGGTAACGGATGCGAAGTTCTGGAACTTCACCGTTCGCTACGAATACCAGGTGCCGGATGGCTCGAACTCGGGCTTCTACCTCCGCGGCCGCCACGAGATTCAAATCCTCGGCGACTACGCGAGCGGCAAGGCCACCAAGGGGGGCAACGGTGCGATCTATCAGCACACCCTGCCCAGCGAGTTTGCCAGCAAGCCGGGCAACGAATGGCAGACCGTGGAAGCGACGATGATCGGCGACAAAGTGACGGTCACGCTCAACGGGAAGAAGATCCATGACAACGTGACGGTCGAGCGCGCCACGGGCAGCGAAATCGACAAAAACGTGAATGAGCCGGGGCCGTTCTTCCTGCAGGGCGATCACGGCACCGTCTCCTTCCGCAACATCCGCGTAAAGGAACTGCCAAAAGAGGCGAAGTAAGCGGGCCGCAAACAATTCAGGAAACCGCCGCGGCGTGACTTGCGCCTCGGCGGTTTTCCTTTTTCCGCCATGGACGGCGCGCCGTCTTTCGCCTTTAAGATCGAGGTTCAATCCAACCACTTACGCATATGCCTATTGCCGTCGGAACCAAAGCGCCTGACTTCACGCTCAAGTCGAAAGATGCGAATGGCCTGAAAGACGTCAGCCTCTCGGCCAATTTCGGAAAGAAGAACACGGTCGTGCTCTTCTTCCCCCTCGCCTTCACCGGTGTCTGCACGCAGGAATTCTGCGATGTGACGCAAGGCATCAGCTCCTACGCCGATGTGGATGCCGACGTGATCGGCGTCAGCGTCGACAGCCCGTTCGCGCAGGAAGCGTGGGCGCAGAGCAAGGGGATCAGCGTTCCGCTCGTTAGCGATCTCAACAAGGAGACGGCAAAAGCTTACGGCGTGCTCCTGCCCGACCTCGTGGGCATCGGCTCCACCGCAGCCCGCGCGGCATTCGTCGTCGATAAGAACGGCGTCGTTCAATACGCGGAGCAGACTCCTTCACCGAAGGAACTGCCGAACTTCGACGCGATCAAAGCGAAGCTCGCCGAGTTGAAGTAAGCACTTCAGAGCCGAGGCACCCTTATCTTATTTTGAAAAGCCGGCTACCGTGCTGCGGAGCCGGCTTTTTTGCGGCGGGAATGGGCGAATTGTCGCCGCCTCGGAAGTAATCTCTGCTCCCGCAAGCACGCTTGCGCCATGGAGCGGCGATTTGCCTCACTCTGCAGAAGAAGTTAGATCGGCCATCTCGGCGCCAGGGTGCTTGCGGAAGCGGTAATTGCTTTCGGCAAATGCCATAGGATTTAGCGCGTGCAATCGCGAGGACGAAAAGCCAGTCATCCTGACCGAGTGTAACGAGGAGAAGGACCCCGAGCACCCGCGGAAGATTTGTCGCCGGGAACACCTCTTGGAACCGCCGGCCGGCTTGAGGTTCTATACTATGGAGCTTCAAGCGGCTGAGGGACCGAGACACTCGCTGGACCTGCGTCGCCGGAATTAGCATTGCAGGCCCACACGTCCACGATCGGTTGCTCCCCAGCGACGCCTCGCTTGCTCTGCTAGTCGCAATTCAGTTGTCGCAAGCTCGTTTCATCCTCCATTGGTAATTGTGCCATGAGCAAACAACTCCAGCCCGGCGATGATGCTCCTCTCTTCACGTCCACCGCCGTTGGCGGCCGCTTCGGCGACGGGCAAGACGTCACCCTTGGCGACTTCAGCGGTCACCCACTCATTCTCTATTTTTACCCAAAGGACGATACGCCCGGCTGCACGACTCAAGCCTGCAGTCTCCGCGACGAATGGCCGCTCATCACCGGTCCCTTCGAATTACTCGGCGTGAGCCCCGATTCAGCCGCCAGCCACCGCAAGTTCATCAACAAATACCAACTCCCCTTCCCGCTCCTGGTCGACGAGGACAAATCGATCGCGCAAGCGTACGGCGTGTGGGTGGAAAAGAGTTTCTACGGGCTCAAGCGCATGGGGGTGGAGCGAACCACCTTCGTGATCAGCCCGAACGGAAAAATCAAAGCCGTCCTGCGCAAGGTAAAACCCAAGCTCCACGTCGAACAAGTGCGCGAGATCCTCGGTTTCGAATAAGTCGATCGGAACGGCGCGAGGATGCGGCTAGCGCAAATTGTAGCGCTCTCGCTCCGCCATTTCCTGTGCCGATCCCTGCAAACCCTCGAAGCCCATCCAATCGAGTGTGCTCACCACTTTCTCGCCGAAAGTCGCGCCTCTCCGGATTCCGTGCAACCCACTCACGCTGCTACTCCCGCCATTTGAACAACTGGTGAGAGCGCCCAGGCAAAGGCACGCGACGGCGATTAACGAGAATCGGGTTCCTTTCATTGGGAGCACGCTTGCTGAACTCTCATCTTCAGTGAGGCAATCGTTGTTCCCGCCGCCCCATCTCGTCCAGCCCTATATCTTCTCCGTTCCGCAAGGAGCGGAGCTTTCGCTTGGAATAATTGGCTGAAGCAGCCTCACCCCCGACCGCCTTGACTGTTATCCACCTCTCCCCGTTCAGCGGGAAATTCAGCGAGAGCGTCGCGGATCTGCTCGTAAAGTTCGGGCAGCCATCGCGGCGCACTTTCTTGGGTGATGGGCATTGGGCGCGATCGAAGGTCAACGGGGCTCAACACGACACGGAGATTTTCCAATCCCGTTAACGCGGAGAGGACGAACAGGTCCTCTGCCGCCGGATCTCCCATTGCCAGACATCCGATCGAAGCCCGTCCGCCGTGAATCATGATGTCACCACCCAGATTCGAGCGACCGTCAGCCGCCGCTTTCACTCGATCGAAGGAGTTTGGATAATTTACGCGCAGCGAAAGGTGAAAGCGGCTGTTCGGATTGAGCGATTCGACGCCATAGATGCCTTCCGGAACCTGCACCCTCGCGAAGCTTCGGCCCGAGTGCGCCGCTCGCCGCAAGGATGGGATAACTCCGAATCAAAGAAAACCGGCGATCCTCACCCGCCGCATAAACTTGAAGAACGCATTCTTCTTTTAGTCCAAGGAACGCAACCGCCGATGGCGGATACGGCACGCCGGCGCGATTGGAATCCGGCTTTGAACGTGCTCCAACCCCTTCTCCAAATTGCGCAACGCGACTGCTGGTGCTGTGCTCGCCCCGGAACCAACGGAACAAAACTGTTCCGCGAATCTCTCGTCGAAATGTGGGAACGCACAGGGCAATAAACAACAACACCAAGAGCCGGCGATGCCGCCTCCAAATGCGTGGGCATGGGAATCGCCGAAATCTCTCATCCCCGCCCTTGAGCCGCAACCATCTCTCCATGCCAGTCCTAGGATTTCCTTAACCGCTCCAGGACCTCATGCCCCCCCGCTGGAGCTCCGACCAAAAAGAAACCGGCGCTGCCCTTGCAGGCAACGCCGGTCTGAAAACGACTCTCTCTCGGACGATTAAGCCTTCGAGTAAAGCTCGACGATCAGCTGCTCGTTCACGATCGGCGCGATCTCTTCGCGGGTCGGGATACGGGCCACCGTGCCGTTGAACTGGTCCTTGTTGACCGTCAACCAATCCGGCACCGGCGAGATGCTGGTGAGCTCCATGTTCTTCGTCGCAAGGCGGCGGCTGCCGTCCTTCTCACGAACGCTGATCACGTCGCCCGGACGGCAGATGTAGCTGCTCACGTCCGTCTTGGTGCCGTTCACCGCGACGTGGCCGTGGGCCACCATCTGGCGGGCAGCGTTGCGGCTGTTCGCGAAACCGAGGCGATACACCACGTTGTCGAGACGGGTCTCGAGCAACTGCAGGAGGATCTCACCGGTAACGCCACGGCGCTGGCTGGCGATTTCGAAAAAGCGGCGGAATTGGCGCTCGAGCAAACCGTATTGATAACGGAGCTTCTGCTTCTCGCCCAATGCGATCGAGTACTCGCTCGACTTGCGGCGGCTTCCCTTCGGACCATGCTGGCCGGGAGGATAATTCTTCCGCTCGAGGTATTTGGTCGGACCAAACAGCGGCGTGCCGTAACGGCGGGCAACTTTGTCTTTCGGGCCTGTGTAACGTGCCATTTCAGTAAATAGGTAGAATTATACGCGGCGGGCTTTCGGCGGACGGCAGCCGTTGTGCGGAATTGGCGTCACGTCCTTGATGATCGTGATCTCGAGGCCAACCGCCTGGATCGCGCGGATCGCCGATTCACGGCCAGCGCCCGGGCCCTTGACGCGGACTTCGACCTCGCGGAGGCCATGGCCCATCGCCTGACGGCAGGCATCTTGGGCAACCATCTGCGCCGCATACGCGGTGCTCTTGCGGGAGCCCTTGAAGCCGACCTTACCTGCGCTCGACCAGCCGATCGTGTTGCCACGCTGATCGGTGATCGTGACCACCGTATTGTTGAAGGTCGCGAGAATGTTCGCGACGCCTGTCGCAACGTTCTTGCTGCCCTTTGCCTTGATGACCTTGATCGGCTCGATGCCGGCGTTCAGGTCCAGCGAAGCGTCAACGGCAGGAGCAGCGGCCGCTGCGGGAGCCGCAGCGGCGGCGGCGCCTTCCTTCGTCTTCTTCGGAGCCGCGGCCTTCTTGGGAGCCTTCGGCTTAGCCTCTGCGGCTGCGGCGGGTGCTGCAGCAGCTGCAGGCGTCGCTTCCGGAGCGGCGGGTGTATTTTCGTTCTCGGCCATGATTCAGTATTTGGTTATTTCGCGTCCTTCGCCCGTTGAACGCCCACGGTCTTACGTGGGCCCTTGCGCGTGCGCGCATTCGTCTGAGTGCGCTGACCGCGGACAGGCAGGCCGCGGCGATGACGGATGCCCCGATAGCAATTGATTGCCTGGAGGCGCTTGAGATTCTGCTGAAGCTCGCGGCGGAGATCGCCCTCGATGATGATCTTCTGGGCAGAGATCGTGTGGATGATCGCGTTCAGTTGCTCAGGCGTAAGGTCCTTCGCCCGAATGTTCGGGTCGATGTTCGCGGCTTCGAGCACCTTCTTCGCGTTGCTCGGGCCAATGCCGTAAATGTAAGGCAGCGACGCTTCGATGCGCTTGTCGCCAGGGATATCAATGCCAAGAAGTCGGGGCATGTTTTTAGATGAGTTGAGTGAAGATTAACCCTGGCGCTGCTTGTGGCGCGGGTTCTTGCAAATAACGCGGACGACGTTCTTCCGCTTGACGATGCGGCACGATTCACACTGCCGCTTTACAGATGCTCTAACTTTCATGAGTCGATTTCGTTAACGAAAATGCTGGTTGGATTATGAGGACAAAAAATCGCCCGTGGAGCCTGCGTTCCAGCGCTGGCGCCCGGTGCGTAGATGATTTCGACCTGAGATTGCCTCGGGGCTAGCTACAGTCCCCGCGCAAATTTGGAGGCGCATGTCTAGCGAAACTTCTTCGCTTGGCAAGAAAGCTTTCGCAGTTTTTGCGCTTTTTTTCTGGACGGAGCCAGAAGCCCGCGCCGCGCCGCGGCTGATTCCCAGCGTCAGGACCTTGGCTCTCATGGTTTACGCTTCCTCCACGTCAGAATCTCCGGCTCGCCCTTGGTAATGAGAATCGTGTGTTCAAAGTGCGCGCTCGGCAGACCATCTGCGGTAATCACCGTCCAACCATCGCTCAATGTCTTCACGCCAGCAGTGCCAAGATTGACCATCGGCTCGATGGCCAGAGTCATGCCGGCCTTCAGCTTCGGCCCCGTCCCCGGCCTGCCGAAGTTCGGGACTTGCGGCTCTTCGTGCAGTTTCCGGCCCACTCCGTGCCCGACGAATTCACGGACCACGTTGTAGCCGTTGGCCACAACCTCATCTTCAATAAAGGCGCACAGGTCGCCAAGCCGTCGTCCGGCTGTGGCCATGGGAATGACACGCTCAAGGACATCCTCAGTAACAGTGAGCAACCGCTGCCATTCCGGCTTCACGGCCCCGACCGGCACAGTCTTGGCGGTGTCTCCGACCCACCCGTCCTTCACGACACCACAGTCCAGCTTCACCACATCTCCGTACTGGATCCGACGATTTCCCCCGATTCCATGAACGACCTCCTCGTTCACCGAGATGCAGATCTGCCCAGGGAAACCTCGGTACCCAAGGAACGCACTCTTGCAGTTCGCCTCCTTCATCATCTCCCCGGCAGCGCGATCAATATCGCCGGTCGTCACTCCAGGCCGGAGCAACGTGCCGAGTTGATCGAGAATCTGCGCCGCCAGCGAACAGGCCTGCCGCATTTTCTCAATTTCTCGCTCGTTTTTGATCGGGATGCTCACGCGATTAACTTGGTGACGTCTTGGAAAACCTCGTCGGGTGCCGCCTCGGTCTTGATCCTGGCTAGGAGGCCTTGAGCTTCGTAATGCTCGACCAACGGTTCGGTCTTCTCACGATACTCAACGAGGCGGTTCCTCAGTGTTTCAGCGGTATCATCTGCGCGGCGAACCAGTGCGCCGCCGCACCGCGGGCACTTGTCTTCGATCCTTTGTACGTGGAGACCGATCCGCACGATGTATCCGCACGCAGTGCACGTTGCTCGATTTTCGACCCGCCGCAGGAGCTCATCATCGCTCGCTTCAAGCAGGATCACTTGCTCAAGAGGCGTTCCGCGCTCCCTCAGCATTTCGTCTAGCGCATGCGCCTGTCCGACCGTCCGCGGATACCCGTCAAAGACGAATCCAGCGCCAGATTGTCCACCGAGCCAATTTCGGACGAGCGAATTAATGATCGAATCGCCAACGAGTTGGCCGCGGCTTGTCACCTCATCAGCCTGCCGACCAAGTTCAGTACCGGCCGCCTTCTCCGCGCGCAATAGGCTGCCCGGCGAAACAATGGCCATGCCGAAGTCGTGCTGCAGTCGATCCGCTATCGTTCCTTTTCCAGAAGCCGGCGGACCAAGTAACACGATTCGTCGCTTCACTTATTGCCAAACTGGCCGATCAGGAACACGACGATACCGGCAAGGATTACCAAAGCGACGCCGACGGAAAGCGCGATCAGTGCGCGATTGGTAACCGCCTCACCGTGCACCTCAGGGTTGCGGTCAAAGCGTCCGCGGAGCTTACCCTTGCGCAGGAAGCCGTCGTAATGGCGCTGCAAAAGGTGCGTCTCGATCTGGCGCATCGTGTCCAGCACGACGCCAACAACGATCAGGATGCTCGTGCCGCCGAAGAACTGAGCTGCCAGGTAAGGAATACCGAGCTGATGGCTCAGCATCTGGGGCAGCAAAGCAATCACCGTAAGGAAGATCGCACCGGCAAACGTCAGCCGTGTCATCGAATTGTCGAGGAACTCAGCCGTCGGCTTACCAGGACGCACACCTGGGATATAGCCGCCCGCCTTTTTCAAATCGTCCGCAATTTGCTGCGGCTGAAACTGCGTCGCTACCCAGAAGTAGCTGAAGAAGAAAATCAGCAGGCTGTAGACGACATAGTGGAGCCACCCCTCATTCAACATCGCAGCGAACCGCTGTAATCCGGATCCAGGAGCAATCATCGTCACCATCGTTGCGGGGAAAACCAGCAACGCTTGGGCAAAGATGATCGGCATAACGCCGGCATAATTCACCTTAAGCGGCATGTACTGATTCACGCCGCCGTAAACTTTCCTGCCAACGACGCGCTTGGCGTAGCTAATGGTCACCCGGCGCTGCGCTTGCGTGAGACAGATTACGGCCGCGATCACGAAAATGAGGAAGGCGATCATCAGCACCAGTTTCATTGGTGCCACATCGCTGCCGGTGCCCCCGGAAGGCACAACCGTGCGCCAGGCTTGGACCAGCGCTGCGGGCAGGCGGGCTACGATACCGACCGAAATGATCAGCGACATTCCATTGCCGATGCCGCGATCAGTGATCTGATCACCAATCCACATCAGGAACATCGTTCCAGCGGTCAATGCGATCACGCCGACGAAGAAGAACCAGAAACCGTGCTGAGGCACGAGCGGTCCGTACTTCGACATGGTCTCCCCAATGCCGGGAAACATCATCTCCGAAGGGCTCACGAACTGTTTCACCATGAACCACCCTTGGAACACGCAAAGGATGATCGTGACGTAACGCGTGAACTGCATGATCTTCTGCCGTCCACCGTCTTCCTTGGCCAATTTGCCCAACCGCGGCACCACCGCAGTAAGCAACTGGATCATGATGCTCGCGCTGATGTATGGCATCACGCCCAGCGAGAAGACCGCGCACTGCTCGAGCGCGCCGCCGCTGAAGATGTCAAAAAGCGCAATTACACCGCCGGGTGGGTCCGTAATGCGCTCCGTGAAATAGTGCTTCAGCACGCTCGCATTCACGCCAGGAACGGTAATGGAGCATCCGATCCGGTAGAGGACCACCATCAACAGCGTAAACAGAACCCTGTTACGCAGTTCCGGGATTTTGCGGATGTTGAAGAACGCGGAGATCATTAGTGGGAAAGGGCGAAGCCGACGAGATGGAAGTCAGCCGGCAAATGCCTGCTGCGATTCCGTCACGTCGGCTCCTAAGTCGTTAGCTATTCGAGGGTCAGCGTCCCGCCCGCCTTCTCGATGGCGGCTTTGGCGCTTTCGCTCGCTTTATTCGCAACAATCGTGAGTTTCTTGCTCAGCTGTCCACCGCCAAGGATCTTAACCTTGTCGTATGGCTTGCGGATCAGGCCAGCTTCCAGCAGCGCTGCTTCGTTAACCGTGGCACCGTTTTCGAAGCTGTTAAGAGCTTCGAGGTTCACCACTGCATACTTATCGCGGAACGGCTCGTTATTGAAACCGCGCTTCGGAATGCGACGGATGAGCGGCATCTGACCGCCTTCAAAACCGAGGCGAATGCTGCCACCGCTACGGGCCTTTTGACCCTTGTGACCTTTGCCGGACGTCTTGCCGTGGCCACTGCTCTCGCCGCACCCGAGCCGCTTGACGCGATGCCGGGAACCGGGGCGAGGTTTTAGATTCGAGAGATTCATGTTTCTTGGAAACGCTTAGCTTGCTGCTCCTGCGGTCGCCGGCTTGGCGATACCACGGGCGCGGAAGATTTCATCACGCTGGCGAAGCTGAGCGAGCGCGTTGAGCGTCGCCTTCAGCACGTTGGCGTGGTTCGAGGACCCCATGCTCTTGCCAAGGATGTCCTTGATACCGACTGCTTCGCAAACCGCGCGAACCGCGCCGCCGGCGATGATGCCAGTTCCCGGGCTCGCAGGCTTCAGAAGAACGCGGCCACCACCGTGGGTGCCGGTCACTTCGTGCGGAATCGTGTGATTGATCAGAGCCATCTTCTTCAGGCTCTTGCGACCACGATCACTGGCCTTGCGGATCGCTTCGCTGACTTCGTTGGCCTTGCCGAATCCGAAGCCCACGCGTCCGGCGCGATCACCGATCACGAGCAACGCGCTGAAGCTGAAGCGACGGCCGCCTTTCACGACCTTGGCGCATCGGTTGATGAAGACAGTCTTCTCCATCAATTCCGCACCAGCCGCCGGCGTTCCGGGCGTTCCATCGGGATTGAGTTCAGGAATTGCCGGTTTCGCGGCGGGAGTTTCGCGTCCGCGTTGCGGGCCACGACGGCCAGCACCGGGGCCACCACCACGAGGAGATCTTGGAGCGTCTGCCATAATAATCTTAGAATTGGAGCCCGCCTTCGCGCGCGGCGTCAGCCAGGGCCTTCACTTTGCCGTGGTAGATAAAGCCACCACGATCGAACACGACTTTGGTTACATTCTTCGCGAGCGCGCGCTCCGCGACGAGCTTGCCGACCGTAGCGGCCGTAGCGGCGTTGGCGCGAGGTTTGGCAGCCTTCAAACCGGCTTCCGTGGTGTGCACGCTGGCAATTGTCTTTCCCGCGGTGTCGTCGATGACCTGCGCGTAGATGTTCTTGCCGCTGAAGTGCACCGCGAGGCGCGGACGTTCGGTCGTGCCTGCGACCTTCTTCCGAAGGCGCGTATGGCGCATCTTGACTTGCTCTTTTCGATTTGCGGTAGCCATGGCTTACTGAACGGTTTTACCTTCCTTGCGAATGATCTGCTCGCCTGCGTAGCGGACGCCCTTGCCCTTGTAAGGCTCCGGCGGGTAGTAGGCGCGAACCTCGGAGGCAAACTGACCCACGAGCTGTTTGTCAATGCCTTCCACCTTCACCTTGGTGTTTTCAGCCACGGTGACCTTGAGACCTTCCGGGATCGGATGATTGATTTCGTGGCTGTAGCCCAGGTTCAATTGAAGGACTTTGCCCTTCACTGCCGCCTTGAAACCGACGCCTTGAATTTCGAGGTCCTTGACGTAGCCATTCGCGACGCCGACGACCATGTTGTTGATGAGCGCGCGGCTCAGACCGAAGAGGGCGGATTTGCCCTTCTCTTGGCAAGCGACGGTAACCGTCTTGCCTTCAACCTTACCGGTCACTCCACTCGGGAGCGTCCAGGAAAGCTTGCCCTTCGGACCTTCGACGTTCACTGCGCCGTCCGGGGCGATCTTCACGCTGACCTTCTCAGGCAGCTCAATTGGTTTTTTTCCGATTCGGGACATAGGTTACCAAACAAATGCCAGCAGCTCACCGCCGACGTTTTCCTTCTTGGCTTCACGGCCACTGAGCACGCCCTTCGGCGTGGAGAGAATGCTGATGCCAAGGCCGCCGAGCACGCGCGGCACTTCCTGGGCTCCGACATACTTGCGAAGACCGGGCTTCGAGACGCGCTTGAGGCCGGTGATGGCCGGAGCAC
>CBHXZU010000076.1:0-13013 GCA_966125105.1 uncultured Prosthecobacter sp. | reverse complement strand
AGGGCACGGCGATCGTCATGGTGAACTCCGCGCCTACGCCCGCTCCCGACACGGCTACGACTCAAATCGGCGTGCCGCTGACGATCGTGGTCTTGCCGAACGATACGGATCCGGATGGCGACACGCTGACCGTGATTGGCGCGACGGTGGATCCGACCCAAGGCACCGTGACGGTGAACCCGGATGGCACGCTCACATTCACGCCGGCAGTCACGTTTACGGGTCCGGCGGTAATCACCTACATCGTGCAGGATGAAAACGGCGGCACGAGCTCGACCACCGTGACGATTGCTAGGGGGAATGTCGCCCCGACCGCGGAGGGTCGGGAAGTATACACTTACTGCGGCACTTCGCTGCTCGTGAATGCGCTGCGCATGGCGACGGATGTGGACGGCGACGCGCTGACGATCGTCTCGGTATCGCAGCCTCGGATGGGCAAGGTGGCGATCATGCCGAATGGCTACGCGCGATACACACCGGGCCGCATGTTCCGCGGAAATGTGACCGATTCCTTCATCGTCACCCTCAGCGATGGCAAAGGCGGAATCACCACGACGGAGATCACCGTGCGCTCCTTCGATACCATCGCCGGCACATTCCAGGGATTGATCGAAGAATCGGCCGTGGTGCCGCCACCGATTGCGCCGCTCGTTGCCGCAGCGCCGGCTCTCCCTCCTTACCGCGGTCGCATCACCGCGACGATGAATGGCCGGGCATCCTTTACTGCTGCGCTCGAGGTCGATGGTCGCGTCGCGCGTTTCACGGGAACGCTCACGGGCGCGCTGCAGGCGGAAAAGAAAGTGCGCATCGGGAAATCGGTCGCAACGGTGAAGCTGAAATACGCCGATCTCACGGACAGTTGGCAGGTGACCATCGAGGGGCTGGATAAACCGCTGCAGACCGCTGGGGATATGTTCCGATCCGTGAAATCCACGCGGAAGACGCCGGCGGTCTTCAACGTTTTGGTCCGCGCACAGGCGGGTTCGAGTTTCGAGACGGCTCCTGGCGCGGCAGTGCTCAGCATGCGGGCGAATGGAGCCACGACGATCGTTGGAAAACTTCCGAGTGGCGCGAAGTTCAGTATGGGCTCGCGCTTGAACGGTGTCGGCGGCCTGAAGGTTTATCGCTGGCTGAGTGCCGCGGCCGCGTCGGAGGGATCATCGATTGGCGGAACGTGGCGGATTATGGGAGCGGCTAACGAGATCATCGGTGGTGGGATGAATTGGCGAAAAGACGTCACGGCCGGAGGTGGCGTGGAGTATCTCGAAGCACAGGGGACTTTGAAATAGGGCGCGGGAATCGCGATAGATCGTGAGGAAGGGTCCTGGGACGAGCAACGCTTGAACGTGCAACAATCGCGAGGAACGACGATTTGCCTCACACTTTTTGATTCGAGCCAGTTCGGCTATCTCAGCTGCGCTTCGGTTCCAGGTCGTCGAATGAGTGCGTGAACGTCTGACCCGGAACTTCCAAAAGATTTTTCCGGCACAATGCCTCGATCAAGTTTGACTCCACGACCACCTGACCACAGCTGGCAACGCTCCCGACGACCTGGAGATCGTCGTTCCTTGCGATTGTTGCACGTTCGGGCACTTCTCGCCTTTGTCCCGCGTGCGTGGGATTAAAACTCCGCGCGGCTACTTCTCCTTCGTTCCGCCAGTGGTGCCTGCGGGTGAGCCACCCGATCCTGTTGCGCCCGGCGTTTCCTTTTCGGGCGCTCCGCTGGCATTTCCCGTGGTCCCTCCCGGGGTGCCGGTATTTGTGCCCGCAGGTCCGTTGGTTGTCTCCGTGGTGGTTCCGGTAGTTCCGCTTGGTGTGGGCGCGGCTGTTCCCGTCGGCAGGGGCGGATTTGGCACAACGCCGAGGTCGGGTGCTCTCGTTCCGGTCGTTGTGCCGGTTGTTCCCGCGCCAGTTGGGGAATCCAAAGTTAACGTGGTGCTTGCGCCCGAGGGATTCGGCACGGCTTTGCCTTGATCAATCGACAAGGCAGTGCCGCCAACTGTGGCACCGGCGGCAGGAAGTCCCGTGATTCCTTTTGGCAAGGGCGCTAGACGTCCGTCAGCGCCGATCATCTGTCCTTCAGGAATCGTGAGCGACTTGCCGTCGAAGCCTGTAATCCCTTTAGGACCAACCCGCATTGTCTGTTCGGTCTGCACGGGCGTGGCGCGGCCGTTTTCTATTCGGTAAATGCGGCCGGCAGTAGAGTAATACCCGAAGGAAGCGGCAGCTCGGTGCGTGGTTGTCGCCGGGGCCGGGGCTGAGGCCGCCGGAGGAGCAGGAGCCACAGCAGGATTAGCGACCTTTTCGGGATCTTGGGCGAAGGCCGGTGAAATCAGCAGGCCGATGGTGGCGCTCAAGATAATGTGGGAACGAGTGGCGTTCATAGCGGTTCACTTGTGCATCGCGTTCCGTGAACAAGTGGCCGCGTGCCAATGGTTGCCCAAGGGTGCAGGGAGGGCGCTGATCCGCTTGCGACGACCATTCCCTGCGGGCGGCGGCGCAGCAGGTGATTTCTGATCAACTTCTCCCTGAGAGAAATGGCAGGACAGCGCCGGAACTGCATTTCGCTTGGCTACATCCATCGCGAGAAGCGATTTGGCATTCGCATGGATCCGAACGGTCAAATTCCGTCCCGCGTGAGCCGCCAGGTCTTGCTGCTTGGGACCGCGTACGCGGGCTTCATCAGTCTTGGCCTGCCGGATGCCTTGATCGGAATCGCCTGGCCGCGGGTGAGAGATACGTTTGGCGTCGAGCAGGGCGCGGCGGCTCTCATCTTTCTCGGGTCGGGGACGAGTTATTTCATCTCCAGCTTGTTGACGGGCCAGTTGCTCAATCGCTGGGGTGTCGGGCTGCTCCTCGCGATCAGCAGCGCGCTCGTGGCTTTGAGTAATGCGGGTTACGCATCCGCGCCGTTTTGGCTCGGATTTGCCGCCTGCTCGCTGATCCACGGACTCGGCTCCGGCGCGATCGACGCGGGGCTGAACCACTACGTGGCGCACCATTTTTCCGCCCGGCAAATGAACTGGCTACACGCCTGCTACAGCATTGGAGCCACGCTGGGGCCATTGATCATGACCGGGGCGCTTACTTATTTTGGCTCCTGGCGGCTGGGGTATGGAACGGTCGCGGCAATACTGGCGGCACTTTCGCTTCTCTTCTGCGCGACGCGGCGAAGCTGGGATGACCCGGGAACGGAAGACGCGCACCCTACTACGACAGAGCCGGCGACATTCCTGCAGACGCTGAGGTCGCCGATCACACAACTCCAGGTGGCGCTTTTCTTTTTCTACACCGGCCTGGAGATCGCGCTCGGCCAATGGGCTTTCACGGTCCTTACGGAATCGAGGCATATCCCGCCCGCAACGGCGGGTGTCTGGGTGACTCTCTATTGGGGAAGTATTGCCGCGGGACGGGTGATCTTCGGTTTTATCGCGGATTCGATTGGGATCGATCGGCTGCTGCGCTGGTGCATCACGGCGGCGGCCATCGGCGTGGGGGTTTTTGCTTTCGGGTTTAGCGGTGCGGTTTCTGAAATCGGTTTAATCATCGCGGGCTTCAGCCTCGCCCCGATCTATCCCTGCACCATGATGCGCACACCCCAACGCTTGGGGGCTGCGCTTTCCGCCCACGCCATCGGCATGCAGGTAAGCGCGGCAATGATCGGCGGCGCGGCCTTGCCGAGCGCCAGCGGTCTTTTGGCGCAACGTTTTGGACTGGAAGTAATTCCGTGGGCGACACTCACCATGGCGGTTTGCCTCCTGGTCCTGCACGAATGGCTGCTCGCGCGTGATCGGACAAGGGCCTGATGTTTGATCGAAGTCGCGGCTAAGGAGGGATTTACCGATGTGCTGAGGAGCGCATCGCTCGGATTTGCTCCAAGGGAGAATGTTACGCTTCCCGCTATCGCTGCCGCACGCCGCGGATGGCATGTCACCGCGAGCGGAAGCGATGTTTTCCGGATCCCAAGTCATGTATCGGCGGGCGAATGCGACGTACAGGGGACCGAATGGCGTGTACAGATCGACCGAAAGCGATGTACAGGGCATCGAAAGCGTTGTACAGATCGAGCGAATGTCATGTTATCTCGGCCAAAAGGCATGTCACGGCGACCGAAAGTGATGTACAGATCGACCGAAAGTCATGTCAGGAGGATCGAAAATTTGGTCTGCGCGCCCGTTTGGACGGTTCGCCCGCAATTGAGTTCCGCCATCGCGGCGACCGCGCGCATTCGATCCTTCCGAGCCTCAGAGTAATCCTCCTTAGAGAAAGCAGTAGACAAATGGGGTTCGATCCCTAATGTCCGCCGCCCCAAATTATGCCAAGAGCTATCGCACGTCGCAAGACGAAGAAGTCTGCTTCCAAGCGGTTGAAAGTGACCGCCACGGGCAAGATCCTGCGTCGGAAGCCTGGCTTGCGTCACCTCGCTTCGTCCAAGAGTTCGAAGCGCAAGCGCAAGCTCGGCAAGGTAGGCCAGGTCCACGAGACCATGGTCGACCGGATCAAGGAATGCCTGCCGTTCGCCTAGGGCGAACGTAGCAGCCGTTCGGAGCGCCTGCCTCTCACTTTTAGAGGCACATCGGCCAGCGAGGCGCGCCGGACATTTAAACTAACACAGCAACAGCGGGCCGAAAGAAACCAACGACAAACACATGCCACGAGCAACCAACGCACCCGCATCCCGCGAGCGCCGCAAGAAGATGGTCGACAAGGCCAGGGGCTTCCGCGGACGCCGCAGCAAACTCTTCCGCTACGCGAAGAACGCCATCATGAAGGCCCAGTACTGGGCGTTTCGCGACCGCAAGACGCGGAAGCGCATGTTCGGCAAACTCTGGAACCAACGCATCAACGCCGCCGCTCGCGCGGAAGGCCTCACCTACAGCCGCTTCATGGAAGGGCTCAAAGACGCCGGCATCGCGCTGGACCGCAAGGTTCTCGCCGATCTCGCGGTGAATGATCTCGCTGGTTTCAAGGCTCTCGCCGCGAAGGCCAAGTCGGCCATCGAAAACAAGAAGGGCGCGACGCTGATCGCCGCCTAACCAGGCCACCGATTCATTTCACAAACCTCGACCGCTGAAAGGCGGTCGAGGTTTTTTCTTTTTCCCAAATCTCCAGCCGGAGGTGAGCCCGGTTCGCCGCCTCCGGCAGATGTCATCGCTGACGTGCCGGAGACGGCGTACCCAGGGACTCAAGCGGACGCGTCCCTCATTCATTCTTTCGGAGTTTGGCGCATCGGGTTACAGCGCAATTGCTAGATTTTGTCGTTCGAACGAGCGGCTCAGCCAAAGACCGGGCGTTGCCACCGGGTCCCCGGCGCATATTGTTGAAAGATCATGCCTGCCCGCCCTGGACGCTTCTGCTCTTGGCTGCTCGGCGCATTGGCCTGCCTTGCCCCGGCGTTGTGGGCCGACGATTTTGCGCTGCAGGTTTGGGAGACGGACGACGGCCTCGTGCACAACGGGGTGAATGCCGTGGTCCAGACGAAAGACGGTTTCCTTTGGCTGGCGACCCAGAATGGGGTGATGCGGTTCGACGGGCATGCGTTTCAGAAATGGCATTCATCGCTGCTGACCGACGAGCGGACTTCCTCGATTCGCGCCGTTATCGAGCAGGATCCCGAAACACTGCTGCTGGCGCATGACACCAACGGCTTGCTCCGCCTGCAGCGTGGAGAGGTAAGCGTCCACCCGCTGACCGCGCGAATTCCTGCAGGGCAGCGGATCACCAAGCTGATGCGCGAAGCTGACCGCGTCTTTTGGATCGCGTTTGCCAATCGCGAGCTCTGGCGCTGTTCCGGGGAAAGCATCGAAGTTTTTCCGCCACCAGCGCGACTCGAACTCGTTGCGCCGTTCAGCATCGCCGCCGCCGGGAAGGGAAGCGTGTTCCTGGCGCGAGGTGCCGGGGTCGAGCGTTACCACAATGGCGCGGTCTCGGCGGTTACCGGACTCGAGGACGGAACCGCAACCGTTGGCTCGAGTCGGGCGGGATTCGTTTGGGTCGCGACGTCGAGCGGCCTGCGGAAGCTCAATCCTGAAGCGCTTTCGAATGATACGGTCGTGTCCGACTGGCCGGTGGACGCGGTGCCGCTGCATCTAATGGAGGATCGAAACGGCGCGCTGTGGATTGGGACGAGAGGTCACGGAGTGCTCCGGTTCGACGAGGGTCGAATTGCGAACATTCCCGCGTCCTACCCCCGCATCAACGAGACATTCGAAGATCGCGAGGGAAACATTTGGGTCGCGAGCGCTGGCGGAGGGTTGAATCGAATCCAGCCGGCGCGGTTCAAACTTCTCGCGGAAGAGGCCAGCGTCCTGCCGGACATCGTCGGAAGCATCTGCGAGGATGCCTACGGGGATTTTTGGTTCGGTAATCGGAATTGCTTTGGCCAACTCCAGGAGGGCCGATTGGTCCTGCCGCCGAGAATTGAGCAAGTCGTGAAGAAGGCGGTGCCGCTGGTGGCCGATCGCGAGGGAACCGTGTGGTTCGCCACGACGCTTCGTTTGGGGAGGTTCAAATCGCGCGCCACCGAGCGGCCGACTTGGTTCGACATCCCCAATATCGGTTCCATTCACGCCCTCCACGCCGGGCGCGATGGCAGCATATGGGTGGGCGGAGAAAGTGGCCCCCTGCTGCGCATTCGCGGAAATTCGGTGGAATCCTTCGGTGCCGACGCAGGGTTCACCGCGACGGGAGCCCAGGCGATCGCGGAAGGGCCGTCAGGCGATCTTTGGTTTGGAACTTCCGCCGGCGAGCTCTTTCATTTCACCGCTGACAAGTTCCAGCGCCTGGCAGCGGATTCAGGGTTGCCAACCAGCGCGGTCCGCGCAATTCACGTGGACGCGGAGGACCACGTGTGGGTGGGCACGGGCGGACGCGGCGTGTTCGTTTCCTGGCAAGGCCGATTCCATCAACTCACCGAACAGGATGGTCTGCCGGACGATACCATTTCGCAGATTATCGAGGACGATCTCGGCAGCCTTTGGTTCGGCTCGAGCAGAGCGTTGTTCAAGGCTCCGCGGCGCGAGCTCTTCGATGCCGCGGTCGGTCGCATATCGCGGGTCACTCCCGTCGTCTTCGGCAAAGCCGACGGCGTTTCCGGCTTCTCTGCCGCGGCAAACTATCAGCCTTCTGCGTGGAAGTCGCGGGACGGGCGCCTGTGGTTTGCGACACGCAAAGGATTGGTGACCACCATGCCCGATCGGCAGGCGACCGCCTTGCATTCGCCGAAAGTATTCATCGAGGCAATCGGTGGTGACGGGCGCGCCGTGCCTTCGAGCGGAAAGATCAATCGCCAGGCGGCGCGGAAGCTGGAGTTCCGATACACCGCGCCTGCATTTACTTCTCCGGAGAAGATCCGTTTCCGCCATCGCCTGGATGGCCTCGATACCGATTGGACGGATTTGGACGAGCAGCGAGTGGTCACGTATTCGCAGCTGCCGCCGGGAAATTACGCGCTGCGTGTGATGGCAACGAACCGCGACCTGTTGTGGACGTCGGACGAAGCGAAGCTCGTTTTCGAAGTGCTGCCCGAGTGGTGGCAGACGTGGTGGGCGCGCAGCGCGGCCGGTTTGATGGGAGCGCTGCTGCTCGCGGTGGGCGTGCGCTTTTGGTCACAGCGTCGACTGCGCGCGCAGGTGGCGGAACTCGAAGCGCGCCGCCGCCTCGATACCGAACGCGCTCGCATCGCTCGTGATTTGCACGACAGCCTCGGAGCGAGCCTCACGCAGGCGGGAATGCTGGCGGACGAAATCTGCGAGGACTGCCATTCGGCGGACGAAATGCGCGAGTATTCAGCGGAACTCGCAAACCGCGTGCGGCTGATCGCGCGCGACCTCGACGCCGCCGTATGGGCGGTCAGCCCCAAGAACGACACGCTTGCCTCGCTCTCCGCTTACCTGAGCCAGTTCGCGCTCGAGTTCTTCCGGCACACGCCGACGCGCTGCCGCGTGCAGATCGCCGACGATATTCCGAGGGTGCCGCTTTCGCCCGAAGCGCGGCATCACCTTTTCCTCACTGCGCGCGAGGCGATGAACAATGTGCTCAAGCATGCGCGCGCCCGGGAAGCGCGAGTGAGCGCCACCGCTGCAGGCGGTTTGTTCGAATTGACCATTTCCGACGATGGGAAGGGCTTCGTGCGGGATACATCTCGCGAACGCGGCCGCAACGGTTTGGGAAACATGGAAAGCCGAATCCGGGAAATCGGCGGGACTTTCGAAGTGAACACCTCGAGTGAGGGAACGAAAATACGCATCGCGCTTGCGATCGCCGGGGAAAGCCCGAGAACCGCGACGGAAACGCTCGTTCACTAAAATGCCGATTTCAGTTGCCATCGTGGAAGACGACGCGGGCATCCGCGAAATGCTCACGCGCGTCGTCCAGCGCGCGCCCGGCCTGGAGTTCGTGGCGAGCGTCGAGAACGGAGAGGAAGCGCTCGAACGCTTGCCGGCGCTCGCGCCGAACGTGGTCGTGATGGATATCCAGCTCCCGGGAATGTCAGGAATCGAGTGCACGCAATCGCTGAAGAAATCGATCCCGCAGGCGCAGGTGCTGGTCTTCACCGTCTTCGGCGACAGCGACCAGGTCTTTCGCGCGCTCGAGGCGGGCGCGAGCGGGTACCTTTTAAAGCGGACCGCTCGAACCGAACTGGTGGAAGCGATCAAGCAAGTGTGGGACGGCGGCGCGCCGATGAGCGGTGAAGTGGCGCGGAAAGTGGTGGACTCCTTTCGGCGTCCAGCGCCCGCGCAGAACCCCGAAACCGAATCGCTCACGACGCGGGAGGAGGAAGTCCTCGCGCTGTTGGCGAAGGGCTACATCACCAAGGAGATCGCGGATCAGCTGGCGATCAGCTTCGACACCGTGCGTTTCCACCTGAAGCACATCTACCAAAAGCTGCACGTGCGGTCGCGGACGGAAGCGCTGCTCAAATACCTGAAGTAGCGAGCAAAGCGTTCGCGCCTACTCATTCAGGTAGCTAGCGGAATGCGGCTGCGGAGCGAAGTATCACCCTCGCTCCTCAGCATGAACATACCTTCCACTCCTCCAGCGCGCATTCATGGCGCCCGATTCGTGAGCGTCTTTGCGGCTTTGCTCGCGCTCGGAAAGCCGGCGATCGCCGCCAATATCTGGGATGGAGGCGGTGCGGATGGAAAATGGAGCACACTTGCAAACTGGGACGACGACGCGCTGCCGACGTTCGCGACCGGAATCACTTTTGCCGGCACGGCGAACCTTCTCACCACAAATGACATCGCCAATGCGACCTTGGGGAGCCTCACATTCGACGCGACCGCCGACGCATTCACGATTGGCGGAAATGCGCTGACGCTCACCGGGCCGATCACCCACAACTCGCTCGCCCTGGAGACGATCAACGCGCCAGTGGTGCTCGGAGCCGCTGTCACTGCGAATGTTTCCGCGAACGGATCGCTCACGATCGGTCCGGCTGCGGGAGGAACGGGAATCATTTCCGGCAACTTCGGCCTGACCAAATCCGGCAACGGCACGCTGACTCTCGGCGCGGTGAACACCTACACGGGAGACACGTTTCTCGATGGAGGAACGCTGCGCTTTACGGCCTCCAATGCGGGAGTGAAAAATCTCACGTTTGGGGCGGTCTTGAACAGCGCGAACGTGAGCAGCCTCGTGCTGGACGATGCCGATGTGACGGCGACGGGAATTACCTTCCAGACGAACATCAACGTTGCAAACACGGTCTCGATTTCCGCCGGCCGGACCTTGCGCATCAACGGCGCGATGGCGGTAGGACCCAATGTTGCGGGGTTGAATATCGGCGGAGTGGCGACGCAAGCGGCGTTTAGCGGGGCGGGAACGCTTTTCGTAAACGCCGGGACGAGCCACCTGCAGGTCTCAGTACCGCGCACGAATAACGACACCGGAGGAGATCCGCAGGCGACGCTCGATCTCACGGGGTTGTCGAACTTCACCTTCAACGCAACGACCGGCGAAGTGCGGGTCGGCGGCGGAAATGCTGCGGGCACGCTCCGTCTTGCGAATACACTTAATCTCATCACAGCCGCGCAAATCCGCGTCGGAGACTCCGGGGTGCAGGGAACCGGCGGGGGGAACAACAATGGCGGCACCAGCAACCTGACGCTTGGGCCCGGGCTCAACGCCTTCAACACAAATACCATCGTAGTGGGCGCGGTGAAGTCGCCGGCGAACCTTACTTTTCAAGCCAGCACAGGAACGTTGAATATTGCGGGACTCGCAGGCGGAACCACCCGCGCGAACATCACCGTCGGCAATGCCTCGAGCGCCACGGGGACGAATACCACGAGCACATTTCAGTTGGCGGGCCACGAAGTAAACGTGCTGGCAAACACCGTGATGCTCGGGCAACTCGCGGGCTCCACGGGCGGCGCGGGCTTGGGGAGCCTGACTTTCGATACCGGGTTATTCGACGTGAACAACCTGCTGCTCGGCACGCATACTTCAGGCACTGCGCCGAATGGCACGACTGGAACGTTTACCCTCGGCGGAGCGTTTCCGAATAACACCTCGACTGCTGTTCTGAACGTAAACAGCCAGTTCCTGCTCGTGAACCGCACGTTGGCCGCAGGAACTGCTGCGACCGGGACTTTCGTGGTCAATGGAGGGACGGCCAACGTTAACGCGAACATTGTGACCGTGGATGCAAACACGAGTCCGACCGCGACCCGAACAACCACGCTCACGCTGGCAGGTGGCACCTTGAACATGATGGGCCACTCGATTGGCACGGCCGCACTTCCAATCACCAATGTGAACCTGCCCAGCATCGGCCAGACGGCGATGCTTACGAATCTCGGCGGCGCCGGAATCAACGAGGCCGGGCTAAACTTCACGAGCGGTGGCACGCTGATTCTCGATGGGACGAACACCTATACAGGGACGACGACCATCAGCGGCGGGGGCACGTTGCGCGTCGGCACCGGCGGCGCGAGCGGCACGCTCGGAGCCGGCCCGATCGTGAACGACGGAAACCTCGTTATCGACCGAACCGGCACGCTCAATATCGCCGGGGGGATCAGCGGCACCGGGACAATTCTCAAGCTCGGCGACGGAGCCGCGGTGATCGCCGCTCCGAACAACAACACGGCGCAAATCGTCGTGGAGCAGGGCTCGCTCGCGATGACGGGGACCGTCGGCGCGGTCAGCATTTCCAGCAACGGCAGTGTGAGAACCGGTTTCGGCAGCCCGTCCGGAACGCTGACTGCGGCATCCCTCGGCGTTACTGGCGGGAACTTGCAGTTCGATTTCGACGCCACCGGACCGCTCATCACCGTGACCGGCGCGGCGACCTTCAGCGGCGCGACCACGATCACGCCGAATATCGGCGTGAACACCGGGACATACACTCTGCTCACGGCTGGCACTCTTACGCTCACGCCCGCGCCGATCCTGGTTGCTCCGACGGGCACGCGGAAATCCTTCACGGCCGATTACAGCACGGCGAACACCATCAAGCTCATCGTCGCCGGCGCCAGCAAATCGCTGAATTGGACCGGCGCGGTCAACGGCACCTGGGACTTCGATGCGGGCGCCACGCAGAACTGGGCGGACGTCGCGCTGCTGCCGGAGAAGTTCTTCCAAGGCGATACCGTGGCGTTCCGCGACGGCCCGGCGAATCGCAACGTGACGATCGCGAGCGGTGAAGTGCGCCCCGCAGCAGTCCTCGTGGATAATGCTCTCTCGAACCCTTACACGATTACCGGCGCTGGCGCGATCGGAGGCCCCGGCGCGCTCGTAAAGAATGGTGACGGCACGGTTTCGCTGGGAACGGCGAACACCTTCACGGGTGGAGTGACGCTCAATGCCGGGCGATTGAACATCCATCATCCGACCGCGCTCGGAACCGGAACGGTGACCATCACGGGCGGCTCACTTGGCAATGCGAGCGGCGCGACTGTTTCGATGACCGCGAACAATCCGCAGGTGTGGAATGGGAACTTCGCTTTCGAAGGTCCAGATCCGCTCAACGTCGGGACGGGCGTCGTCACGCTGGGGGCTGACCGCACCGTGACGATCTCCGCGAGCACGTTGACAGTAGGCGGCCCAATCCAGGGAGCATTCGGCCTCACCAAGGCTGGCTCGGGAACGCTCGTCCTCTCCGGCACGAGCAGCCACGCGAGCACGACCGTCCTCGAGGGCGCGCTCCAGGTCGGAAATGCCGGAACGAGTGGAGATCTCGGCGCTGGGCCAGTGAGCAATTCAGGAACGCTGCGCTTCAATCGAACCGACAACTTCACGGCGGCGAGCGCGATCAGCGGTGCCGGCGATCTCCTCCAGGTCGGCTCGGGCATTCTCTCGCTGGTGGGAGTGAACTCCTACACCGGCATGACGGCGATTGGCGCGGGCAAGATTCGAGTCTCGAACAGCAATTCGCTCGGCGCGCTGTCCGGAAACGTCTTCATCTCCCAAGGCGGAGCGCTTGACCTCGGCGGAAGCGCCACCGCGCAGGCGCTGAACTTCGGCGCGAAGCAATTCACTGTCACGGGAACAGGCCCGGACGGCGCGGGCGCGATCATCAATACGGGCGTCAGCCAGTTTAATGCCCTGCAGTTCGTCACGCTCACCGGCAACACGAGCTTCGGCGGCACGGCGCGCTTCGACATCCGTTCCGTTCCGACCACGCAGTTGAATGCGAAGCTAGATCTCGCTGGCTTCACTTTGACGAAGATCGGCTCGAACGAGTTCTCCCTCGTCGGCACGGACGTCACGGATGGCGACATCGTCGTCGACCAGGGGCTTTTCTCCATCGATACCGTGACGAAGATCCCGGACTTCGGGACGGGAAAGAAGATCGTCCTGAACGCGGGGACCACTCTGCGTTTCTTCGGAAATACCGACGCAGTGTCCGCGGTGTTGCGCCCGATTGTTTTTAACGGGGCGGGCATCCAGATGGGGAACAACAACAACGCGAACTCCATCATCGGAAGCCCGATGACGCTCAATGGCGACATCTCGGTGGTCACATTGAACAATAACGTGGCGAACTCGCTCACGCTTACGGGGGT
>CBHXZU010000075.1:0-13049 GCA_966125105.1 uncultured Prosthecobacter sp. | reverse complement strand
CGCTACGTGGATCACGGTGAAAAAGCGGACCCGTATGTGCACATGATCGGCGGCGAGTTCATCAAGCACGGCGCCCAGCAAAAAGCGCGGATGCGCAACGTGGACCCGACCTTCCCCGGCTTCACCAAGCTCGGTGACGGTTTCGAACTCCACGAGGAGTGGTATTCCCTGAAAGACTTCGCGAAAGACCTGCACGTCCTGCTCGTGCAGGAAACCGGCACGATGAAAGGCATCGAATACGCCCGCGGACCGTATCCTGCGACCTGGACCCGCATGCACGGCAAAGGCCGCGTCTTCTACACCTCGATGGGACACCGCGAGGACGTGTGGACGAATCCCGTTTTCCAGGAAGCGCTAACCGGCGGGCTGAATTGGTCCATGGGTGGCGAACCGGCGAAGATTGCGCCGAACCTGCTCGAGGCTGCGCCCAAAGCTCGGGAAAATCCGCCCTTCCCGAAGCCCGAGGAAAAGAAGCCCGCGGCGGCATCTGCGAGCACACCGGCTCCGGCAGCAGCGGCGGCGAAGCCGTAAGTGAGGCCGCGAAGCGGCGCGACTTCGTGCCATAGCTGCAAGGCTGTGTTTCGAAAAACACACAGCAAAGCGGCAAACTCTGTGGCATAGCCTTCCAAGGCTGTGTGAGGCGGGAGCGCCGGCGGTAACAGTATTGGCCGAACGTCATTGTCCCAAGGGACGCCTTTCCAGGCGCCCTGCCGCGCAAGCGGCACCATAACCGGTTCCCATATCATTCATATAGTCCGAATGGGTATCGCGTTCGACGCGCGAAAAGCCGGTCATCCTGACGAGGCACGAGGAAGGACCCCGGACCTTTCACCACAGCCCTATCGCCGGCGATATGTTCGTGGTGGATGGCTCGGGGTCCTTCTCCTCGTTACACTCGGTCAGGATGACTGGCTTTTCGTGCAGGCGGGCAGTGCAAATCGCATCAGCAAGGCGCCCCTTGGGACAACGACGTTCCACCCTGCCCTTGGCACCCTGTCCTACTTTTGCGCTTTAAACTCCAATTTGCCCCACAGGCCCGGACGCAACTCTGCTTCGCTCGGAACATCGGCGACGATCGCGGTGGCTTTGTTGCTCCAATACACGCGTTGCGTCGTCACTGCGCCATCGCCCCGCAGAATGCCGATATCTCCACGCGCGGCCTGACCGTCCGCGACCTTCAATCCAATCGTCTGCAACGACACAGCGATCTCGAAGTTTCCGTCACCATCTGCGCCAAGTTGCACGGCGTCTGACACATCATCCACGCGATCGAAATGGATCGTCCGCCACGGTGAGGAAAATGCCACGGGCTCACGCGTGCCGGGGGCTACGGCGCGATAGAGCAGAGCCTTCGTCTTCCCGGCGACCTGCGTGATGAGCAGGCGCGCGTCTCCTTGCGCGGGACTGTCGCGCTTCGGGTCGGCGGCCGCGTTCGTGGCGATCATCAGATCCAGCGCGCCACCGGTCTTGAACAGCGCGTTGGGAACATTGCCGGCATTCTTCAGCAGCCCTTTGTCTCCGGTCCGCCAGGCCGCGTAGAGCTTATCGCCCGACACTGCCATTGCGCCACGCACATCATACGGTTTGGCGTCGCTGTTGAAATACGCCGCGGTTCCGCGCTTATCGATATCCGCCCAATCCGCATTGCTCCAGTCATCGAGCTTGCCGTCCACTACCGGCGCATTTCCACGAATCGCGACGGTGAGGATCCCGCGCCCCTGCGCCGCCTGCCGCGCGGCTTCGGCTCGGGCGAAGGAATCGTGAGCGCGGTTCAAGTCCTCCGCAGATACCTTGAGATCAAAAGCCGCAATCCGGCGCGTCGACTCGAGCCCATCGATGCGGGCCAGACAGTTCGGGCGTCCCGTCACGAGATACACTTTCCCATCGGGTGTCTGCGTCACACCCGGCCAAAAGTTTTCATCGCTCGGCGTCAACTGATCGAGCGACGTGCCGCGCTCCGCCACGGGCATCGACCATGACCGGCCCAGCCGCATGTCGTTGAAAAGCTGCGCCACGAAAAGGCCGTCATAGGTGAAGACGTAGATGCAGCCCGTGTTGCCATTGAGCATCCACATCGGGCCCGCTTCCTTGCTCGGCGTAATGAAATCACCCAGCAGCCGAGTGTGCCCGATCACCATGCCCGGACGATCCGGCACCGGCGCATTGTGCGATGCATGCAGCCCTGGCCAGAGGCTCGGGTAACTCCACATCGGCACGCCATTCTTCGCTCCGCCGAGTCCAGAAGCGCTGAAGGGCTTTGGCGCGTTGGTATGGACGGTCCATCCATCCGGTCCAACGAGCGCCTGATCACCGCCGCTCGAAGGAGGATTCTGCGCGCCGGGCACGAGCACCTGCCCCGCGGCAATGTCGTATGAGGGCACGCCATTGTTACCGATGGCCTTCGGCGCAAAGCGGACGCTGTTTTCCCCAATGCGCGAGAAGACGAAGGACAGATCGGCGCCCACACTCACGCCCCCGCTTCGACCGCGCTGCAGTTGGATTTCGGACGGCTGCGCCTGGCCATCGTCATTGGCGTCGCTCCAAAGAAAGAAGGCCGCCTTGTCGCTGTGCACATTCGACTTCGCTTCCGTCCCGGCCGGCCAGATCGAGGCAAACTCGGCAGCCTTCAGAATCTCCCATTCATTCGCGCGTCCGGCCCCCGCGACCGGCACGGCGACGCCCTTCTTGTCGGCAAAGATGAAAACGCTTCCGTGTCCGCCCGTCGGATTCGAGTTCCAGCTATTTGTCCAATAACGGCGGCCACCAACATGCACCGTGGCCTGCGGGACCCCGGAGCGAAATGGCAGCTTCAGCGCATCCTTGCCCGGCCGATAATAAATCGAGGTGAGCGTGTCCGTCCCTTTCTCCCAATCGATGCGGAACTCCATCCCGTTGTAGTAGAACTTTGACTTGTCGCTCTCGTCCAATGCGCCGCCACCCCCATACTCGGCCGGGCCATAGAAAGCAGACGCCAGTTTTCCCTCCGGCAACCACACGCTCACGCGCTTCGGCTGCGAGTTTTCCTCAGCGACCCACACCCGTCCCGTCGAATCGACCGCAATTCCGCGTGGGTCATTCATGTGCAGCGCATCGTAGGCACCCGCGGTCGGCGCGCCCGCCTTGCCGATCGCTCGCAGAGGTTTGCCCGCGGCGGTGAAGATCTTCACCTGGTGGGACTGCCCGCGCTCGGAGACGTAGATATTCCCTTGCGCGTCTATGGTGATTCCCGACGGCTCATCGAGTCTCTCGCAAACCACAGCGCCGCCCATGAGTTGCCGTTGCTTCACCGCCTCGGCGGAGAATCGCAAAAGCTTGCTCCCGGAGATGACCAGCAATTGCCCCTCTGCATCGAATGCGAGACCGCGAGGCGCCTCGATCGCCGCTGATCCCGTGGCCTGCCGGGATTTCGCGTCGACGAAAATGACCTGCCCGGCTCGCGTCAGGCTCGCCGCGACCAACCCGTCGCGCACCGCGACGCCGCCCATCTCCGCCTCCCAATCCACCTTCCCCTCCGCTTCCTCGTGCTGCGGCGTGAAAGGCACTTTGGCGATCGGCTTGTCCTCACCGTTGGTCAAACCCGTGATGCGGATCTCCCCTTTCTTCTTTTTGGTTTGAGGATCCGTCCCCGCTTCCCACGCGGCCCCGACGTAACCGTAGATCTCCGCGGCCGCCTGCGTTCCCGCATCGCGGGCGAGAAATGGCGCGCCGGTCCATGTGCCGCCGACCCAGTTTTGCCCCTTCCATTTACGGCCCTCGAGATCCACCCACGCCAGCCCCGCGGTGCCTTCGGAGACATAGCTGCCAATCAGAATCGACGGTCCCTTTCCCAGCGCATTCGGCACGAAGAGCGTCGCGCTCGGCGGCGTGTGATTCGACAGCCACGCGCCAGTCCGATCCGCGGTTTCCCACGGCGTGCGACCCGCGTCGTAAACGCCGAACTCCAGCTTCGCTTCCACCTTCTTCCGCCACAACCCGCGCACACGGTAATTGCCCGGCAGGACGAACTGCGTGGGGATGAGATACAGCCCGTGATCGGCGGCAGACTTATCGCGCCCGAGATCGTCCGAGCCATCCCACCACGCGATATTTTCACCCGCCTTTTCGAAGAAACTGTCGGCGATCAAATTGCGGACGCGCTTGCCGGTGGAGTCCTCGATCACCAGCGTGACGAATCCCGGCTCGGGAATGGTGAACTTCACCGCGATCGGCGGTTTCTCCTCGGATTTCGTGACAGGCAACAGCGCCGATTCCGTCTTCGCGCCGCCCAGTTTTGTGAGCGCGACGAGCTCACCGATCCACACGCGGCGGCCTTGTTTGGGATGAGAAGTCGTGTGGGGATGCCCGCCATCCGCGAGGCCCTTGGTGATTTTGAGCCGCACCGCGCGCGTTGTGTATTCCGCGCCGAAGTCGAGCCAGTCGGCGCAGAACGACGCGGGATAACGATTCTTCAAACCTACGAAGCTCTTCACCGTCTTCCACGCGCTCTCCGCAGCCTCGCGCGGATGGACGTCCGCCGACCCGGTGTAGATCTGCGCATCGGCTTCCTGGAATCCGGCGAAGAAAACTCCGAGGCCGCTCACTTTCACTGGAACATGCCAGGTGAGCATCACCCACTCCGGATCCTCCGCTGACACGACCGCGAAGCGCTCGCCCTTGAGATCGATGTTCGCCCATTGATCCCAGCCGGGATCGGTCTGCTCATTGAGCAACCGCGGTGCATAACGATCGTTCGCGCTCACCACCACGTTGGCTTGCGACGCCAGCGTGGCCACGCGTTCCGGAACCACGAACGCGCCGCCGAGATAACCCTCGTAGGTGCGATCGGTGATCTGCGCATCGTGGGTGAAACGGATCGCGCGCGTCTGCACGACTCGCGGCAGCGTCCATAGCGCATAACCGGATTGGCCGACTTCTTCCGACGAGAGTTTGGCGTCCTTGATGCGCTCGGCAGAAATCCACTGCGAGTCGTCTGCGAGATTTCCAGGGTAAGCCGCGTCGGCCTTCAGCACGCTCACCTTCCCGCCGCCCCGCACCATGATCGCCCCCGCGGCAACAGGCGCATTGAATCCGATGCGCAGATGCCGGATCCCGGGCTTCTGCGATTCCCCAAACTTCTGTCCGGTGTGGCTGATCGCAGGCTGCGTCGTGTAAAGGACCGCCAGCGCCCCACCCGCCTTCAGCGGGCGCTCCTTTCCATCCACCCATTCGGTGAAGTTATCGGGATCGACGTTATCTTTTGTAATCGGCGTGGCGAGCGCATCCGCCGCGCGCAGCGGTGAGTCCAGCATCGAAGCGATGAGGGAGCCAGCGAAGACAAAGGCGAGCGCAACACGTGCAATCTTCGGGGATCGAGAACCGAGCGCAAACATGGTTGGTCCATACGAGACCTTTCCATTGCCCACAACTTAGCGCTGCCGGACGAGCGACGAACAATTGGGCGCTGCATCTGCCTTTTCCTCACGCAGGCAGCCAAACTTCGACCGTATTGGCGGGCCGAAGGCCCCACCACAAACCAGCCCAGGGCAGAGCGAGGCACGAGAGGCGCCCTGGGTATCAATCGCGCCGAGCGATGAGCCCTGAAAGGGCGACACATCAGTGTTCCACTGGACCCGTCAACTTGCCCGCAATTGCCCCGCGTCTCGCCACCTCACCGCCCCTCAATCCGCGCCACCGAGATCGTCGGTTTTTCCGCGAGTGTGCCGCGGGTGACTCCGAGCTGGCTTTGCGCGCTCAAGGAACGCCAGAGCTCTTCGCCTTCGCGCTCGCCGCGCAGGAGCGATTGGTAGGCTTGAATCACTTTCTTCGTTTCCTCCGGGCTCTCTTCGAGCAACTCGATCCGAAAACGTCCCAGCCCCGCGTTCCTCAATTCGGAAAAGAATCGGGCGCCCGTTTGCGGCACGGCATTGAACAACGTGTTGCGGGAACCGACGTCGGCGCGCAACGGGTGCTCCACTCCCACTCGATCGCGCAGGTGCACACGGTGTTTCTCGCACGGGCGTCCGCAATCGAGGAACGACGACCCCTTCGACATAAACGCCGCGAACACACAGTGCTCCATATGAAACATCGGCATGTGCTGATGAATGGTCAGCTCGAACCAATTCGGCTCGGCGCCTTCGATCAAATCCAGCACCTGCTCGATATTCAGATCATAGCTCACCGTGACGGCATCGAGCCCCTTCGCGATGAAATGCTGCGCGGTTAGCGGGTTCGACACGTTCAGTGAGAAATCGCCGATCTTGCGCAGACTGCTGTCCGCGAAATGCGCGATTGCGCCGAGGTTGCGGATGAGCACGCCGTCCGGTTTCGCGTTCTCGATCAATTTGAAGAAACCCTGCTCGCCGGCCTTCTGAATGCGCGGCGTCGCGAGGTAGATCTGCGCGGAACCCTGCGCGCGCACCTGCGCCACGGCATCGGCGTAGCGACGGATGTCCTCGAAGTCCGCATAGATCGCTTTCACTCCGCACTGGAGTGCCGCATCGATCTGCTCACTGCTGCGGCAAAGCACGGACAACGTCGGCTCCTCGCCGGAGCTTTCGCGCGCCTCATCGCGAGCCTGCGCTGCATACACCGCGTGCCAATCTCCCGAGACTTCGCGCCTCGGCGAAAGACGCGCAGCATCCAATTGGAAGGCCAGTTCGCGGCGCATGCGGTTCATTTCGCCGATCGGCAAAATCACCGCGCCCTGCAGCTCGTTGCGCAGTTCCGCGAGCGCATACGGCTGCTCGCCGAAACGGCCCAGGTGTTCGGCAAGGCGTTCACTGCCGAGCGGCGCGGAGCGCGCTTCCTGCAGCACCATCGACGAGTGCACGCTCACCGACTTCGCACCCGGAGCGGTTGCTTCCACGGTCATCGACTCTCCCGCGGCGCCACCGACGACAATCGTCACCGGCACGCGATGGCGTGGCTCGATGCGTCCGGCGAAGCTCTGCTGCAATCGCTTCTTCAGCGCCGGATCATCGGTTTTCCAAACGCGATCGCCCGGATTCAGCCGGCCGAAATCGATGCGGCCGTGCTCGAAATAGAAACGCCGCCCGCGCACTTCGTAGATGCGCCCACCCTGCTCGGCATTCGTGTCGCCACCTGTGTCGAACACCACCCCATCTCCCGGTTTCAATTCGATCTCCGGCGCGAATTCCACGTGGTCGCGTCCCACACGCTCGATGCGACCAGCAAACGGGCCGCGCTTTTTGCCAAAGCGCGCGGAGACGAGTTGCTGGTGATCGACACCGTGCATCCACCCGCTGAACAGGCCGCGGGAAAAAGTCATTTCGAGCTGGTAGCGATCGGCTTCGCTCACCTTGTGCGGACGATTCGCCATCGCCGCGTCGAGCGAGCGCCGATAGACCTGTGTCACCGCCGCGACGTACTCCGGCTCTTTCAATCGTCCCTCGATCTTGAAACTCGTCACGCCACGTTCGAGCAGCGCGGGGATTTCCTCCACAGCAGCGAGGTCCTGCGGGGAAAGCAGGTAGCGTTTGTCGCCAAGATCACGCAGCACCCCATCGACGATCACCTGGTAGGGCATCCGGCAGGCTTGCGCGCATTCACCGCGATTCGCGCTGCGTTGCCCGAGCGATTCGCTCGTCAGGCACTGCCCGCTGTAGGCGACGCAAAGCGCGCCGTGCACGAAAACCTCCAGCGGCAGCGCGGCCGCTCCTTCCTGCGGGAACTTCTCCAGCTCGCGCAGACTCAGCTCTCGCGCCAGCACCGCTCGCCCGATGCCCAGCTCTTTGGCAAACGTCACGCCCTCCGGCGAGGTGATCGTCATCTGCGTGCTCGCATGGATCGGCAGATCCGGCGTGAGCGCCCGGGCCAGCCGGACCAACCCGATGTCCTGGACGATCAGCGCGTCCACGCCCGCCCGGCTGCAATCGCGCAGCATCTCGAGCGCGGCGTCCAGTTCACTCGTAAAGACGAGCGTATTGAACGCCACATACGCCTTAACCCCGGCGCGATGGCAAAGCTGCACGACATCGCGCAGCTCATCATCCCGGAAGTTATCCGCCCGCAACCGCGCGTTGAACCGCGGTAATCCAAAGTAAACAGCATCAGCGCCATTCGCGACGGCTGCGCGCAGGCAGTCCCAGTTCCCCGCGGGAGCCAGCAATTCAGGTGTTTCGTGTTCGGCCGATGCCACGTGGACTTATCGACCCGAAATCCAAACTTGGCCAGTGCGGGCTTGCTCTGCTGTCACGGCTGGATTCCTCGATCGAGTTCGGGGCTTCTCATTCGCCGGAAAAAACATTATAAGCTCTGCTACGTGATCCGTCGCCTGCGCCTTCTCGCTCTCCTTTTGCTGCCTATTTCCGTGCTGAACGGCTCCGTCCTGGGTGGCTCGCCCAAGAATGCGCCGCAGCGCCAAACGGTCGCCGTGATCCTCGCGCTCGAGAGCCAGCAGGAGCTCCATGTGCCATGGCATAGCGAACTTACGCTCGATGCAGCCATTCAGTCCGCCGCGAAAAGAAAGCGGTCGAACTGGAAGGAAGCCTGGCGATACCGCGAGTCATTCTGGACCCGCAACTTCCGCAACCCGCACTCCTTCCTCGCCCGACTATTGGCTGGCGAGAAGGCGACGGGCTATTCGTATTTCCAAAACTCCCCGGATAGTCCCCGCCCCGCGGCGCTACGACCTGGCGACAAGATCTACGTCGATCTCGCCCCGATATTTTGAGGTCCATTCTCAGACCCAATTGACAGCAATCCTGGCTCGGAAGCCGAAGCGGGCGCCTTGGAAATCGATTTCACCCGATTTGAAACGGGAAAACACCGATCGGAAATCGACGCGGGCCGATTTGAAACGGGATCCAAGGTCTTGGAAACCGCGTACACGCCCTTGGAAATGGAAAACAAGCGCTTGGAAATCGGATCCACTGCCTGGGAATCCGGAAACAAGATCTTGGAAACCGCGTACCAGTGTTTTGAAACCGTGTACACGACCTTGGAAACCGCGTGCCTGTCCTTGGAAACCGGAATTCACATTCCATGACATTTCGCGCGTCTGAATGAAATCGGGCATGGGAGACCGGATAGGGAGCGACGGACTTTGTTCCATCGCGGCATTATCCGGCCCCGCCGCAGCACACGTCCACCCGATAGGGGGCTAGACGGACAAGGTGAGGCCCGCTCTAACATTCCGATTCGCTCCTGATTTCTTTCCGCACGCATGAAACGCTTGTTTCTCTCCACCGCCGTCTTACCGGCCGTCCTCGTCACTCTGACTTCGGCCGCATTCGCGGACCCGCAATGGATCTGGCTCTCGAAAAACTCGAAGCCCGATGAGAAAGTCACCCTCCGCACCGAGTTCGAAGTTCCGGGCCCGGTAAAGGCCGCGACCCTGCTCGTGGCGTGCGACAACGGAGCCGCAGCATCCATCAACGGCCAAACCGTGCTGCAAAACCGCGCGTGGAACTCGCCCGATCGTTCCGACGCCAAAGGTTTCCTCAAACAGGGCAAAAATGAGCTCGCGCTCGCGGCGAAGAATGAAGATGGCATTGCCGCCGCGGTAGCCATTCTCCAGATCGAGCTCACGGACGGGAAGACGCTAACCGTCGAAACCAGTGACAAGTGGATGGCCTCACCCGCCGGCAGCAAAACGCAGACCCCGGCGGTGGTGATCGCGAAATACGGCGCGCAGCCGTGGGGAGATGTTTTCGGCGGCGGGGCCAAAGATAAGGGCGGTCCGGCGAAACCCGTCGCGGAGGCAGAATCGTTGCAGGTTCCGAAAGGTTTCAAGGCCGAGCTCCTTTATACCGTTCCGAAGGCGGAGCAGGGCTCGTGGGTGGCTCTCACGGTCGATCCCAAAGGACGGCTCATCGCCGGCGATCAATATGGCGCTCTCTACCGGATTACCCTGCCGGCGATCGGAGCGGCGAATGTCGCGGATGCCACGAAGGTCGAGCCCTTGACGATGCCCCCCAACAAAGACGGGAAACCGCTCGGCGGCGCGCACGGACTCCTTTACGCCTTCGATAGCCTCTACCTGATGTGCAATGAGCAGTCGGGCAAAGGTCTCTGGCGTCTCAAGGACACGAATGGCGACGACCAATTCGACAAGGCCGAGTTGCTCCGCAAGATCGATGGCGGCGGCGAGCACGGGCCGCACAGCATGGTCGTGAGCCCGGATGGCAAGGGCATCTACTTCTGCGACGGCAACCACACCAAGCTGCCGGAAAACTGGGAACTCAGCCGCGCCGCCAAGGCCTGGCAGGAGGATCACATCCTCCCCCGCCTCTGGGACGGCAACGGTCACGCGAAGGGCATCCTCGCGCCGGGTGGCGCCATCTGCAAAACGGATCCGGACGGCAAAACGATTGAAGTCTTCAGCGCGGGCTTCCGCAATGAGTTCGACATCGCGTTCGACCAAAACGGCGAACTCTTCACCTTCGACTCCGACATGGAGTGGGACATCGGTTCCCCGTGGTATCGCCCGACGCGGATCGCGCATGCGGTGAGCGGTGGCGAAAACGGCTGGCGCAGCGGCGCCGGGAAGTGGCCGAGCTTCTATCCCGATAGCCTGCCCCCGGTCTTGGACATCGGCCCAGGCTCACCCACCGGCGTGACCTTTGGAACCGGCGCGAAGTTCCCGGCCAAGTATCAGCGTGCCTTCTACGCTCTCGATTGGACCTACGGCACGATGTACGCGATCCACCTTCAGCCGAAAGGCGCGGGGTTCACGGCGGAGAAGGAGGAGTTTGTCGCCGGAAAGCCGTTGCCGCTGACCGACGCGATCATTCACCCGAAAGACGGCGCGATGTACTTCGCCATCGGCGGACGCAAAACGCAGTCGGCGCTGTATCGCGTGACCTATACCGGCACTGAAAGCACCGCGCCGGCCGCGCCTCTCGCCGTCACGCCCGAGGCCAGGATTCGGCATGAATTGGAGAAGCTGCACCTCGACGGCACTGGTCCCGAAGCAATCGACAAGGCCTGGCCTTATCTTGCGCACGCCGACCGCCACATTCGCTTTGCCGCGCGCGTCGCGATCGAGCGCCAGCCGGTAAATAAATGGACCGATCGCGCCCTCGCGGAGAAGAACCCGCAAGCCGCGATCGAGGCGCTGATCGCGCTCTCCCGCGTGGGCCGGAGCACCGGCGCCGCCGCCGCCGCGCTTGATGCGCAAACGAAGAGCGGTGTTTCCAGCGGTCCGGTCCCAGCGACCTTGCCAGAAGACGCGCCGCTGCAGAAGCGGGTGATCGAAGCGCTCGGCCGCCTCGACTACGCGACGCTGAGCCCGGATCTGCGTCCGCAAGTGCTCCGTGCCTGGGAGCTCGCGTTCACCCGTTTTGGCAAACCGGATGCAGCAACCTGCGCGTCGGTCGTCGCCAAGCTGGACCGTCTCTTCCCGCAGCAGGATCCCCTGCTCAATCGAGAGATCGTGCAACTGCTCGTATTCCTTGATTCGCCGACGATCGTGGCAAAGACCGTGCCGCAGCTCGCGACGGTTCGCGACGCCGGCGGCGACATCGCGGGCGAAGGCCTGCTCGCTCGCAATGAAGGCTACGCCAAAGCCGCCCGCGAGACGCATGCCAGCCGGCCCAATGGCCAGGCCATCAGCTACGCGAGCGCGTTGCGGAATGCGAAGGCTGGCTGGACGCCGGAACTTCGTCGCACGTATTTCGCGTGGTTCTCGAGCACGCGCGGATGGAAGGGCGGCAACAGCTTCCCGAAGTTCATGGATAATATCCGCAAGGAAGCGCTCGATAACTTCGTGCCCGCCGAGGAGCGCGCCTCGCTCGAAGAACTCAGCCAGCGCAAAGCTCCCACGCTTCTCGCCAATACCGTGATGCCGAAGGGCCCGGGCAAAGCCTGGACGGTCGACGAAGTCGTGAAGCTCGCAGAGCTCGGCCTCAGCGGGCGCGACTTCCAACGCGGCAAAGACATGTTTGCCGCCACGCTTTGCGTCGCATGCCACAAGTTCGCCGGCGACGGCGGCAGCATCGGGCCGGATCTAACGGGCAGCGGCAATCGCTACACGATCCGCGACCTCGCGGAGAACATCATCGATCCCAGCAAGGTGATCAGCGACCAGTACGGCAGCGAGGAAATCGTCCGCAAAGATGGCAGCCTCACCATCGGGCGGGTCGTCGGCGAAGAAGCCGGGAAGCTCATGGTCATGGCGAGCCCGCTCATGCCCAACGAACTCACGCCCGTGCCGATCGGAGACGTCAAGGAGCGCAAAGAGTGGAAAGTCTCGATGATGCCGCCCGGCCTCATCAACTCGCTGAACGAAGAGGAACTCAAGGACCTCATTGCCTACCTGCAAAGCGGCGGCAATCCGAACGACAAGGCCTTCAAGAAGTAGCCGGCCGGCCGATCAATTAGCCGATTCCATCAAGGGGAGCGCCCGAAGGGCGCTCCCTTTTTTGTGCTCCGCTCCGAAGATCCGGGAGCGGCGCAACCTGCTTTCTACATGCCAACACGCACATGCGCACATGTCTGAAAGTTTTTTGCCAGACGCCTCGTATCTCTTCGCAGCATGCGACTCCGGCGCAGATCAGCTTTGCTTTGCTTCCTGGCGATCATCCGCGCCTGCTGGCTGACGGCCAAAGGCGCGGAATTGACACCGGAGGAGATTAAAGAAAATGCCCGGCTCGCGCAGCTTCAGGACGAATGGGAGAAAGCCGGACGCCCCGGACGCGAAAGTCCTGTCACCGAAGCCTTGTTAAGCATCGTCACCGCTCTCGATCGGCCGGACGTCGCGGAGAACGTCCTGACGCGGGGGAAGCTGACCGCCCTTCGCATTCCAACCCCGCTCGGTGGAAAGCACGTGACCCTCCGCGAAATCCGAAAGTTCCCCGGCATCGAAGCCCAGCTCACTGACGAGATGCTGCACGGCGACTGGGTCGCCCGCCGCATCACCAGCAATCGCCTCGAGGTTTGGATGGCGACCCACGGCTGGCTGCTGGACGGCGCCGGACGCTTGGTTGCCGAAGCCCGCGTGTCTCGCCAGGGAGGCACCGGGCGCGAATGGCACGGAGCCTTCCTTCCTGACGGGCAATGGATCACAACGCAGATTTCCGAGAACGATTCCACACTCAGTTTTTTCA
>CBHXZU010000074.1:0-13144 GCA_966125105.1 uncultured Prosthecobacter sp. | reverse complement strand
GGCGCTGTGGTATGTAGGCATTTCTCGACCATTCCCTCTCCGTCGAACGGGTGGATGTGCCTGTGCGATCCGGTCACACTGCGTGTGAAATCTGCGCTAATCTGCGAAATCTGCGGTTTCATACCTGCGCGCCTCCTTTCCATTGTGCCCGCCCGTCGCGGATCTCCACCTGGTCGCCGAAGATCGTCTCCAGCGCGCCCTGCATGCGCGGGCTGAGGTTCTCCACGCTCGCCGCGAGGTTGCGGTTGAAGTCCGCATCCATCGGCCGCTGTTGTTGGTCCGAGCGAATGAGCCCGAGCTGCTCCGCGTCCTCGCGGCTCACATCTTCCAGTCCCATCCCGGAATTAAAATCGAAGGGAGGAAACGGCGTGCCGAAGCGCGAAAGCTTCGTCCAGATCCCGTCGTTCTTCAGCGCGACCATGCGGCCCGCGCGGAGCTCCCCACCTGCCGCTTTCCAGCGCGCCGGCCAATCCCGCGGAACTTCCCGTTCTTCGATCCGCACCAGCTCTTGCGCTGGGTAAGCATCCAGGATCGCCGGGTCCTGTTCCGTCTTCCACCGGGCATATTCCTGAGCCTGCTCGGTGTTGAAGTTGACGATCAGCTCCAGCCGCCGCAACGAAGTGACGTCCTCCAGCGTGCCCGCCTTGATCGGATCTTGCGGCGCCAGGCCGAGCTGCCGGCCGAGCTGCATGAGGTCCGCCACGAGCTTCTGCTTGTTCTGGTACGCGCCTTCCGATCCGTCCGCGAGCGACCGGCGCGCAATCGCCGCGATCTCGCGCAACCCACGCGCCGCCGTCTCCAGGAATTCCGCCGACGTCACCGTCGCTGAAAAGAACGCCCGCTCGCGCAAGGCAATCGGCACCTTCAGCCAATCTACCGACTTCAGCAGTGCGCCGATCGGCGTCTTGTCGGAAAGACGCGCCACGGCCGCCGCGAGCGGTTGGGCTTGGGTGAAGGAAACGGGCATGCGGGTTATTCCTGGTCGGGAAACGGGCGGACGTTCGCCGGCTGCGCGCCTGGCGTCGCGCCGACCTGCTCGCTCGATTTGTCGTTGTCGCGGGCAAAGAGCAGGCCGAGCCCCGTCATCACGCCGATCGCGGCCGCGCTAAGCGAAGCCTGGTCAAACTTGCCCGAGCTAAAGAGGACACCCAAGGCGGTGAGAATCGCGCCAATCCCGGCGCTCGTGGTTTTCCAGCTGCGTTGTTTCATCGGAGAAAGAAGAGGTGCCCGATAGATCCGTTACGGATGGTCGGAGCCGCCATTCCATGCGAGTCCCTGGGCATTTTCCCGTGCCCAGGCGCGACGGATCTCTGCGCGGTATATACGGGGACAAAATTCATAGACCGGCGTTGCGGCTGCGGCTGGCGCGCCTGGCTGGCACGTCGATCACCTCGGCGATCGGAGCGGCCGTGGTTTCGTCGCCGACCGTTTCCGGTGGTTCGATCACCACGTCGCACGCCGCCACGTCGCGGAAGAATGCGAGCGCATCCTTCTCGGCATCGCGGCGCTGTTCGGTGAGGATCACACCCTTCGGAATGCGGCGCGCCAGGCGCGCCACGAGCAGCGCCAGCGCGTGCTCCAGGCATTCGTCGGGAATTGTCCCCTCGGGTCCGAGCTGCGAGTTCCGGCTGCACGCTTTCACCCGGCCTCGCACCTCCCGCACGACGCGGTCGCGCACATACGCAAACGTGTCCGTCACGCCGTCCGCTGGTGCGGCCGTGCGCGCGGCATTCAGCTCCGGGCCGGTCAGGCCCGCAGCTTTCACGTCAGTTTCTGTGATCTCGACCCACATGCGAGAGGTGCGTTGACCTGGGCGGCGCGGCTTAGCTGACGGTCAGCAAGCGCAGGCCGAGCGTCGTGGCGACAAACTCGGTCTCGTAGCATTCGACGACGATCTCCCAGAGCTTCGTGCTGATCTGGCGCACGTAGACGGCCTCACGGCTGCCCTGCTGGGTGTTTGCCCGGGCGGTTTTGAGGTTGCTCGGATCTTCGCCGCTGGCGCCCTGTGCGTTGAAGAGCAGCACCTTTGAGCCGACGATGTCGGCCTTGGATGTGCCGTTCTGGTAGCGGCTTTCGTCCACGAGCGCCTGCAAGCCCATCATCTGGCAGGCTTGCTCCGGGCTCATGCCGCGCCCGGCGAGCGCAGCTGCCGTTTGCTGGGCGCCGTAGGAGTAGAAGCGCAGGAGCTTCGCCGCAGCGCCCCAGAGCGCCCGGTTGGGCTTCACGCCGCTGCTGTCGCCGGAGAGCTTCACCGCGTCCGCGATATCGTAGTCCGGGTCGGCGGTGTTTCCCCATGTCTTGTTCGCGTTCGTCGCGCCGGCCACGGCGAGAGCGAGCTTGCGGCGGAACGCATTGCGGCGGATCCGCTGCAGGAGCAAGCCCGTGTAGAACTGTTGCCAGTTCGGCTTGTTCTTCACGCGGTCGTAGTCGAGCACGATGCGCAGCCCGCGATTGGGCACGGTGCGCTCCGTCTTGTCCTCCGTGTAGTCGACCGTTTTGAAGTCGCCGCCGATCGCGCGGAGATCCTCGTAGCTGCTATCACTTAGGAACGCTTCCGCATTCGGGTAAGTGATGTGCTCGTAGCGTTCTCCGGTATCGGGCAGGACGGGCGCGAGGAACTCGCTCACCTGGTCGTAGCCGTTGGGATCGACCCAACCGGTGGCGTAGGTCGTGAGGGCTTCCTGGAAGTGCGCTTGCACAAACAGGCTGGCGTTCGCCGTGGTCACCAGGTTGTGGTGAGCCTGTCCGGCGTTGTATTCGGGCACGATTGTGTCGGCCAGGATGGCCGCCACGAGTGCCGCGTTGGCAGTAAGTTTCATCGTGTGGTTTTGTTGGTTGGGCGCAGCGCTCGGGGGCGGGCCGCGCTCGGTGATGGGTTAGGCGGCGAGGAACTTGACGAGGGAGGGCGTAGCCAGCCCTACCGCGAGGGCGCGGAAATCGTCGGCGAGTTCTTCGCATTTGGCGCGTAAGGCCTGCACTTCCGCCTGGCTGTAGGCCGCGCTGATCGTCAGGGCGCCGATCTCATTGTCCACGTTGCCAGGCAACGCCAGGACGACGAGCGGCAGCGGCTGGGCCGGCGCAAACTCGATCACGTAGTCGCCGGAGCCCACTTGGACGGCGGCTTTGATCGAGCGGCCGATCCGGTAGTAGGTGCCCGCGACGCCCGGCTCCGCTTGCGCGAAGCCGTTGGCCGCCGTGTAGAGGTCGATGTTCGCCCCGAGCGCGGTGGCCACCCGCACCTTGCGCGTGCCGGTGCCGACGCCGAGTGGTTCGACGTTGAAGACGTCTTCCGCCGCAGCCGGCGCGTCGGTCGTAAGACCGATCGGGTAGTTCGCGGCACCGCAGACGGCGCCGTGATCGGAATCCGTGCCCGCCTTGATCAGGAGGTGCGTGTAGCTGTGCGCGGCATCGGCGAGCAGGTTCAGCACGCAGTGCGTGCCGACGCTGCTTTCGGCGTTTACCGTGCGATAGCGGCGGGTGAAGGACATCTGCAGCGCGAGCAGCAGACCGATGATCAGGAGCTTGGCGCTCCGGAGAATCCTGCGGACGGGCTCAGCGAGCACGGCGAGCAGGACGATGGCGAGGAGCAGGAAGCTCCCGAGGATGGTGGCGAGGTTCATCAATCGATGGGATTTGTGGGTTTGCCGTGAGGAGGGAGCTTCCGGCGCGTGAGTTGGTTCGCTTAGCGGCGCTCGTTCTTCTTGCGCGTGGCTTCTGCCTCCGCGCGCTGGTTCTCCGCGATCTGCGCGACGGCCGCGTCGACCGCCTGTTTCGCCGTGAGCCCGGCGCGCACGCGCCAGGTCACGTCCTTGAGGTCTGCGAGGCCGGCACCCTTGGCGAGTTGCGCCAGCTCGCTGTCTTTCGCGGCCGGTTCGCTGGTCGCAGTGAGCGCGGTGGCGAGCGGCGATTTCGCAAACGTGGCGAGCTGCTCGCCTTGCTGGAGGATCAGAGTCTCCTGCTCGGCGATGCGCTTCTTGAGTTCTGCGAGTTCAGCGGCCGGATCCGGCTGCTGGTTGGCGCCCGCCGTGTTGGCGGTGGTGTAGCGGGTCGGGCCGCAGAGGGCGGCGGCGATCCCGAGAATGAAGAGTCGGATGGATTTCATCAGAATCGTGTCGGTGGTTTGGCGTGTTGGTCCGGGAAGGAACGAGGTTGCCTGGGGAGTGGTTTACTTCGTGGCGGTGGCGCTCATCGCGTCGACGAGCGGCTTGAGTTCCGGCTTGGACATGCAGCGCGAAAACGCGGTGTCGTAGTCGGTGCCGTTGTCTTTCATTTCCTTTTTCACCGCGTCCTGGAATGCCTCGCGACGCGCGTTCGCGGTGGCGAGGTTGGCGGGCGTGTTGAGCTGCTCGATCGGTCGCGTGTTGAGCGAGGGTTTCTTGTCGGCGAGTTCCTTGGCCGCTTCTGCGACGCCGGCATTCGCCGTCAGCTTGCCTTTCCACGTTTCTTTCTCGGCGGAGGTGATCTGGCCGGACTTCTCCGCCAAGCCGAGCAATGCGTCGGAAAGCGCCACCACAAGGACCTTGGCGCCGTCGCGCTCGGTCGTGAGCGCCGCATTCGCGGTGGTGAGCGTTTGTTTCTCAGTCTTCAGGGTGTCGCGTTCGGTGGTCAGCGCGGCGAGCGATGCGTTCGCGGTGGTGATCTGCGTCTGCAGCGTGGTCATCTGCGTCTGCACGTTCGCCGCATTGGCTGTGGCCGTGGCGAGCGCCGTCGCGTTGGTCTTCGCGTTGTTGAGCGCGGAGGTGATCTCTTCCCAGGTCGCGTTGGCTGTGAGGCCGAGCGCCAGGGCGATTTGGGATTGTGTCATTGCGTTGGTGTTTTGATCTGGTGCGTTTCGCGTCCATGCGGGCGCGTTCGAGATGTTCGGCGCCGGCACCAGACCGACGCTGAGCAAAAGTTCCGGGAACACGCGGCCCTGCGCGTCGGGCGCCTCGTGCATCCAGTAGGGCGAGGGCTTCAGCGGGCCGCGTCCGCGCTGGGCCATGCCCTCGGCGTTGAACGTGGCCCGGCCTTCGAGACCGGTGGCGCCGACGCGGATCTCCGTGATCTGCGCGAGCGCGTTCTTTTGCGGCCAGCGCTGCGCGTCCACATCGGGGTGGCCTTCCCACACCGGCGCGGAGAGGTTGAAGATACCTACGCCGTTCTTGACGTTGTGGATCCAGCGGACGCCTCGGCCGGCCAGCGAGTTCCAGGTCGCGACCACGCGCTCCGCCTGCTGGCGGTTGAAGATCTGCACGTAGCTCCCATCGGGCGCGGGGTGCGTGCCGTAGGGCGCGATCTCGAACCATCCATCGGCCGGCAGGTCGAGCGGCAATGCCACGGCGTTCGCGCTTTCCGCGATCGTAGCCATGCTACGGGACGAATTGGCGGTACCGCTGTAGAAGAGGATTCGGTTCATGAGTTTTGCACCTCCGCTTTGCGTCGCAGCCCGAGGCGTGCGCCGCGCAGGACCGCCGCGCCTTCTGCGCCCTCGAAAGGTTTCATCACTTCCTCCGCGAGTTCCTTCGTGAGGAGGTCCGGCATTTTCTCCGCCGCCGCTTCGGCATAGACCGCGATTTCCGCGAGCGTGAGCTGCCCATCCGTCGCGGCGCGGATTAGGGAAGCAAGGATGTCGCCGATCGGGAGGAAGGCTTCGGGCACGACGCCCGTGAGATCTGAGAGCGCGTCCCTCACGATCGCGCCAAGGCCCATCTCGGCAGAATTGATCGTTTCGCCTGGCAGAGCGTTGCGCGGGTTCAGCGAATCCACGACGGCAGGAGCCGCTGCTTTGCCGAGAATGCGGGCGTTTTTACCTTCCACCGCGACCGGGATGTTCATCCGGTCCGCAATTTCGTCTGCGTCGACTGGCACACCGCGATCGGCGAGGAATCCCGCATTCTCCCGCAGCTGCTGTTGATCGTCGACTTTCTGCAGCTCCTCGCCGTCGATCAGGATATAGGCGAGCGGCATCGTCCCGGCGCCGAAGAGCGCTTCGATCACCACACGGTCAACATGGTAGCGCAACGCGCCGCCAATCATCGCGGCATCGGCCCGCGCTAGGACGTCGCCTTCGTCGCCCTGGAGCGAAGCGCCAGTGCCGTCGCCATCTCCGGCGCTCATCGTGGAGAGATCTGCGCCCCGGAAGAGCGCGGCCATCTTGCGGTCCTGCCGCTCGATGAACTTAGCAAACGCCTCCACGCTCGCGGTGCCCTTTGGTTCGATGACCTGTAGGGGAGATCCGGCGCTGGTGGGGTCGGGGTCGTTATAGATCACCGCGCTCATGTCGCCGTTGAACGCCTCCACCATCCGCGCCATCGCCTGGCCTTCCGGGCTGTCCTTGCTGGCGGTTGTGCGGCCGAGCACCTTCCCTTGCGCATAGCGCTCGTTGAAGATCGTCCAGTCGTCGAAGCTGAGCCGCTTGAACATGAAGGCGGCCGAGGCGGCGAGCATCAGCGCGTCACCGCTCGCGATCACCCATTCCCGGGCCTCCATCGGCTGGCCGAGCACGCCGAATCCCGTGCGATCGAAGCGCAGGTTGCCCGTGGTGTTTTCCACGAACCACATCGGGACAAACTCAAACTCTGCCGTGAGGCCGGGGATCGTCTCGCCGCTGTCGCCGACCGGCACCTTCACTTCCGGCATCGGCTTCCAGACGATGTGATGCGCCGAAAAGCCGTAGGGCACCGCGTGCATCATTTGCCCGAGCAGCTTTTCAAACTCGCCGCGCTCGCTGCGCGACCAGGCGTTCACCGCCGAGCAGTGATTGTAAAAAAACTCGAGGGCCGCCGCGTGGCGGGCCGCTTCCTTGTCGTCCGCGCCCTTGAGCCGCGCGATCTGCCAGCTGCGTTGCGCGGCTTCGTCGCGCCGCTTCGGCCACACGCTGGCGAGTGTGTCATCGCGCTGCAGCATCTTTTCCCACAGTTGCCCGGCCTGCGAGAAGTAGCCGGCGTCATAGGAGTCCAGGCATTGCGAGAGCCATTCCGGCGTGAGGATGCGCAGCGGATTGAACCGTGCCTGGCGGGACATCTTCAGCAGCTCGCCGCTGATCGCCTGCTCGCTCTTGGGGAGTGTGGAAGGTTTAGCGCTCATAGTGCGGCCGTCCTCCCTCGGCGCTTCCCGCCGCCCTGCGCGCGCGAGCGGTTGCCGCCGCTGTATTCCATGGGGGCTTGTTTCTGCTTCGCCTCGGCACACTCGCTTTCCGCAAGGAGCGCGTAGCCGAGCGCCAGCAGCAAGTGGTTCGCGACTCCGTCCACGTAGTCGCCGAGCGTGCCGTCATCGTTCTTCTCGCGTTCGCTGCCGGTGATCACGTGAGCCCCAAGGATGTCGTCGATCTCGCCCCGCTTGATCGGCAGGAGCTGCGCGGGCAGTTCGCGCAAGCCAAGGCCGTTTGGCAGCACTTCGGAAACAGCCTCGGCCGGCGTGAGGAAGCTGCGCACTGCGCGGTCGATCGTCTCTTCTCGGTTGCAGCGGATGAGCGGGACAAACTTGGTCGCCCCGCCTTCCTCGTAAATGTCGAAGGCGTGCTCGATGCCCGCGCCGATCTGCTTCTTGTCGAAGCGCACGACGGCGCACCGCAGCCCGGCCCACCGCTTTTTCAGCGGATTCCAAGTCAATCCGCCTGGCATGCGGATCCACGTCGAATCGTCAGGCTCCGGCCACGTGCGCGCTTCGGCGAGGCCATTGATCGCCTGGGCGATGGCGCGCGCATTGGCGACTTCCGGCCGCTGATCCAGGAAAAGGGCGGTGAGCCCAAACTGCCGGAAGAGCGTGGTCGCGCGGCGCACCGCGTCGGCGGTGGCGATGGAAGCCGCAAAGACTTCTCGGCGCGCGGGGAAGTCGATCTCGCGCCGGCGCAGCGTGCCGCACTCGTTCACCCACAGCCACCATTTGTCGCCCGCGTCCAGGCCGGCGAAGCCGCTCGTCCCAGGCTCCAGTCGCATGCGTGTCTCGAACGAGTCCACCTCGCGTGCGCGGCTGACTACAGCCGGCGTGATCTGCTGGGCGGCGCTTTGCGGCAGCGCCAGCGTGTCGCATCGGAAGACGACCATCGTTTCCGGGTCGGCGACCGCCAGGGTGAAGTTGTGGACGATCTGGTCCAGGTCGATCGCGCCGATCCCGATCTGCGAGATCCGGTAGCTCCAACGTCGAAACTCGATCCGCTCGGCACGGCGATGCAGCCACAGCGGATGGCAACGATCGACGACGGCGCCTGTGTCCGGATCCGCGAGGTAGTAGCGCTGCCCTGGCTTGTGGATGGAGACGATTTCATCCGGCGCTTCGTCGCGGCGGAAATCACCTGTCCAGGCGAGCTTCGGGTCGTCGGGCGTTGGCGCGTCGCCGAGTTGGTGGCGGATGATGCCGGGGAAGGCTTCCTCCGGATTCAGCCAGCCAGGCGGCGGAGTGTTAACTTCCGCCGAGACGCCGTGCATCTCGCGGGTGATCACGTCGTCGATCGGGCCGAGGAGCACGACGCCCTGACTGCCATCGCTCCACGCCTTCTGCTGACCGCGCCCGTGCACGCGCTGGGTGCCGATCACCAGCTCGATGCGGAAGCGGCTGGCCGTCATGCGGCCGCGCACAAACTTCGCATTCTTCGGCGGGATGTCGTCTTCCTCGTCGCGTGCCGTGACATCGAAGGAGAACGTCGTCGGGACTTTCTTCAGCCCCGCCGCCATGAAGTTCGAGCGGCGCTCGCCGTCCGTGATGGTCGCGGCGCCCTTGCGGTTCACCGCTTTGCCCGAGGCGGTCACCGCCTTGCCGACTTGCGTCATCTCCGCGAGCCACGGGATCTGGTCGACGATGTCCGGGCGAAACTTGGTGTCGATGATGCCCTCGGCGAGTTTGTCGTCTGGCAGATAGAGGCCGACGTTCAGGAATCGCTGCGAGGTAAGGTAGAAGGCCAGGTTGCCTTCGAGAATCGTTTTGCCGAACTGCGCGCCGCCCGCGAGCGCCAGGCTGGAGTCTTTTAGCGGCTCAGCGCCTTCGCGACCGACCATCGTGTCGATCGTGCGCACCACCGCGAGCATGGCCTCACGGCCCTTGAACGAGTATGCCACGTGCCGGCCTTCGCCAGCCGGCACCCGCGCATCGTTCACCAGGAACTCTTCCAGCGTGGCGCGCTTCGGCGCCTTCACGCGCCGTTTGTCATCCGGCGCCGCATTGACCAGCTTGCTCAGCGCGCTGCTCATTTCCCTGCCTCCGCGACTTTCGCCGCCATCACTTCGCGAATCCGCGCCATGAGATCCGCGGGAAGTTCCTTCGCGATCTCTTCCAGCCCCGCGTCGATCTTCTCCTGGTAGCTGCGCCGCAGTTTCTCTCGCTCGAACTCCAGCGAGTTGAGTTTGATCGAAGCCTGGACAAACGCCTTCACGGTCTCCGGCTCGAAAGCCGGATCGCTGAGCAACTCGAAGGTCATCTGCTGGATGCGATCGGCATTCGCTCGCTGCCAATCCACCGGCGACTTCCGCGCATCCTCGCCCGCTGCGTTCGCTGCTTGCGCCGCATGCCGTCGCCGCACTCGCAGCAAGAATGGCCCAAAGACTGACCAGAATTCGTAGAGCCGCGACTTGGACGGCGCTTTGTTGGGCGGCAGCGCGAGGCCGCCTTTCGCTTCGTCCGTCTCCCTGCACTTCTCCGCGACGATCATCGGCGGAACGCCGAGACATAGCCACGAGACGACCTGCACGAAGTGATCGTCCGTGAGGTTGCGCAGCTTGCTGCTCGCATTGAGCGCGCCCGCCACGATCATTTCCTCGCGGGCTTCCAGGATGGCTGTGGAGGTTGCCTTCATTCACGGTTACGCTCCAGCCAGCCGCGCTTGTCCGGCCGGCGAGATCTTCCACCTCGTGTCGTCGTCGTGGGGAATGCCCACGACCTGGCGCTTGCCTTCGAGATCCGAGAGGCTTCGACGAATCGCCGTTTGCGTGGGGACGTCCGGGGAGCGGACGACCACGTCAGCCAGAAGCGTCCGCTCCGGCATCATGTTCGGGTGCACGTCGCCGAGGGATTGAAGGATGATCCGTTCGAGATCCGCGTTCGCCATTACGAGCGCCCTCCCTTCGGCATGATCGATTTGATCACGCCCGTCAGCTCTCCAACTTTCTCGGTGAGCCGGTTCACGCGTTCGTGCATGCGGTCCTCGCGCTCCTGCAAGAGTTCGCGCAGGTCCTGGAAATCGCGCCGCACCGATTCGTGGAACGCGGCATCCTCCTGAGCATGCGAAGCCAGCTGCTTCACCGTCGCGCACTTCTCCTGCTCGCGTACTTCAAGCGGCTGGTTCGCAACGTGCATCCGAGTTCCATCCTTCTCGTTCTTCAGCTCTGCTTTGATCTCCGTCTTCACGCCGTCGCGCTGCGAGCGGATCTCGCGGACGATCCAACCGAGCAACGCAAGTCCGACCGTTCCACCAGTTGCCTGGGCGGCGGAGCCGAGGTCGACTTCGGCAAAAAACGAGAGAAGGGCGGCGAGGATCATGGGAACTAAGAGGCGGCGGTGTCGGCGTGGATGAGGGAGACTTCACCATCGCCGCCGCTCGCTTGAGCGGAGCCTGTCGGTTGTGGGCTCTTTACGGAGGTGCCCGCGTCAGTGCCCGGCGTCGAAGCGACGGCGGCGATGGGAAAAGGTTGCTGTGAAGCCGCGAACGACTGCCCGTCCAGGCGCGAGGGCTCGACGTGCGTCGGCCAGCACCAGGTCATGCGCTGAGGCTCCAGCGAATACGGGATGCCGGCTTCAAAGCGCACCGTCTCGATCCCGTCGCGATCGTAGCGCGGCCCGAGGCTGTTGTTGAACGTCACGAGATTCACCGCCCCGCCCGGATGCACCACGACAACGATCGCCGGCCGGTAGACGAAATGCGTGATCGCCTCGCCGCAGGTCGCGACTTTGCCGGACGCATTGAGGCCCCGGCAGATCAGCACGGTGCGCCCGATCGTCGGCGGGATGGAAGGCGTTGCCGCCAGCGGCGTCATTCCTCGTCCTCCGGCGCATAGGTCCCATCGCTGCCATTGGTCCTATCGGTCTCGTTCATCTTCGCCGCCTGGCAAAACGCGAAGACCATCCCAGCGAGGCAAAGCAGCCCGAGGCAAAGAAAGAAGCTGCCCCAGTGAATCGTGAACGAAGCGAGCATCAGCGCCGCCCTCCATTGCGCCGATGGCGGCGGTTGAGGTGAGCCGTCGCCCAGGCGTTCACCGCCGTAAGCGTCACGCAGGCAAAAAGAGCGAAGCGCATTACCACGTCCCTTCGGTGGAGTTGCCCGGCTGGGTGACGTCGGCCGGCTTGAGGTTCCGCGCCTCGCGCATCGTCCAGCCGCCGACCACGCTCGCCGTGCCGACGACTCCGCCGTCAACGAGGATGCCGCGCACCGCGACGCCATGCCGCGTCGTGAAGCGGGTTGTCGGCAGCGAATCCGTCACGGCACAGCCCCCAAGGCTGGTGAGGCAAACGCCTGCCGCGATCGAAAGAAAGTTGCGGCGCAACCCCAGCACACGACCTGCAAGCCGGGACCGAGAGTTGCGCCGATCCGCCAGCCGTGAGCGACTACGGCGAGAGGACGAGGCGGAAAGTTTTTCCGGGGGCGGAATCGCGGCTCGTGCTGAGCCGGTCGAAGCGGTTGTGCAGGTCGTGTTCATCGCCACCCCGCATCGCCCAACACCCCGGATTTCGACGAGTCCGCGCCGGTTTCAGCACTGAAACACGAGTTTCAAACCTGAAACCGCCCCGCGCTTGACGACTCGCCGCGACTCCATTATTCGCGCGCGCCCAAACCTACTTCCACCGGATCAACGCGACCAAAGTTCCTAGCAGAACAAAGAATGCACCTGCCAGAGAACCAAGTAAGCGGTTTAGCAACCGTCCTAAATTGTGCACGCGAGTCCCGCTCTCGATGACGAATGCCGTCGTGTCGTAAATAAACAAGAAATACGCCGCGATCAGCACCCCAACCACGATCAATGCGACACTCACAGGCCCGGCGCCGTTATTTCCCGTTGAGGAGTGTGGTTGTGGGATTGGCGCTCCGTTCGGCAATGGTGACTTTGTTTGGGATATCGGACGTGGCACCGCGCGTGGCGTCGGCGGGTGCAGCGCAGGCAAGTTCAGTTCTCCAGCGATCTCCCGCATCTCGACCCAGGCCGGCGATCCTTCCCGCCAGACTCGCGTGCTGTAGTTGATGCGTCCTTGCTGCCAAGCATTTCGGATCGCGTCGGCAGTCATCGGCACGTGCGAACTCTCGTCGAGTTGGACTTGGTATTTCATGACTCCTGGCGGCGGGCGCGGTATTGCGCCTGCCATTTATCTTTGGACCACACTTTGCGCACGACGCTGTAGACGGGGTAGGCCAGGGTCATCTGGTCGGCCGCGACGTCAAACGGCGGGTAAAGCGGGTTGTAGCTGAGCAGCCGGAAGTTCTCTCCGGCCGTATCCAGGAAGACCATCCGCTTGAACATCACGTCTCCATTCGTGAGCCGCGCCACCACGAGCGATTCATTCGTCGGCGTGTAGTTCGGCATCACGATCGCGATGTCGCCCGGCTTGTATTCCGGCTGCATCGAGTCGCCTTCGATCGTCAGCGCAAACGCGCTCGGGTCCGGGCAGTCCGAGGCGATCACCTCGTGCTGGTCCGCTGGTAACTCATCCCACTCGCCGAGCTGCCCGGCCTGCGCTTTGGAAATAATTGGCACCAATCTTGGCTGTGGCCGGTCGCCATATTTGGCAGGCTCTTCGCCCATTTTTGGAAACGCCGCTTGCACAGCCTTTTGCAGGCTTTTTTCCATCCGGTCGGAAAAATTGATCTCCCCGCTCATCACCCGCTTGAGCGTGCGTTCTTCATAAGAAGAGGCATCCGCCAGCTTGGCCAAGTCCCAGCCGGTGTCGGCAAGGATCTGCTGGATGACGATCGTGGCCCTGTTCTGGGAAGTTTCCATTCTTTCCAAAGAAATACCAAAATTGGCTTGCGCCGTTTCCAATTTTTGATTTCTACTTTACAAAGTTGGAACTTTCAAAATGACAACTGCCCAAACAGAACGCCAGAAATGGAACGAGGTCAAAGCCGAAATCATCGCGCGCTTTGGCACCGTGACCGCGCTGAGCGGCAAAATTAAGCGCAGCACGGAAGCGATCCGGCAGGCGGCTTTGGGCCGGTGCCCTGGCGTGGCCGAGCTGGTCGCCAAAG
>CBHXZU010000073.1:0-13178 GCA_966125105.1 uncultured Prosthecobacter sp. | reverse complement strand
ACGCGCCGAGAGTTACCGGGTGAGCTGGCGTTTCGACCGTGGAATGAATGGGGATGAAATGGGGGATGCCGGCGACGAGGAGAGTTCCGTTTCCACACGATCACTCATCACCGCCGATGAGCAAGTGGCGCTCGTGGGCATTCCTACCGACACACCCGTTGTCATCAGAGTCACCGCCCGAAATCAGACAGGCGAGACGCTTCCGACGGAAGTGCGCGCGGTGGTTTCGACGCCGTAGGCAGGCTTTGCTCTGGCCAAAGCGGTAAAGTGGAGCCTGGGTTGCCAAAGCTGAGGCAAAGCAAAGGTTGCACAGCACAGGCAAGGTCGTCGCTGATCGGCAGCTCATCCTTTTAGTCAGCACGAATCCGAATCCTCTCGGAGACGGCTTATTATCATGGAATTGCGCTCGCTTCCGTGAAAGGAGCCGCATAGCTAACCGGCTCGCCAGCTTGGAACTGCAAAACATTCCAAGAGTCCGAAGTCCAAAGCACACCTCGACCTATGAACTCGCTCGAACCGCTTGAACCACGCATTGCGCCCGCGTCCATTACCATCGCCGGTAAAACCGCCAAGTGGACGGATTACGATGGCGACCTCGTGACGATGAAATGGACGAGCGAAGAAGCGCCGACTTTCACGAAAATGGACAAGGGGGACGGCTTGCTCGTTTCCCTTATTTTGCTGCAGGCCGCGAAGCACGAGGGCGCATCGATAACCATCACGGTGGCGAAGGGTGGGATTTTCGGCGATGGGCGCGTGGAGATCGGGCACCTCGATGGGACAGGAGTGGCTCTCAAGAGCTGGAACGCGCCAAAGGTGGGGATCGCGGAATTGGATCTGGGCAAGGCGGTGGATGGGATAGGCATCGGCACGCTCGTTTCCGGCGGCATCGGGCAAACGAAGATCGATGCCTTCACGGGGGCCATGGGTAACGGAAAAAGCGAGGTGGCAGGATCCGTGACCCTGGTGAAGATCATTGGGGATATCGGCTTCGGCGGAGTGTTCTTCCACGGGCAGAAGGATCACGGCAAAATCAGCATAACGGGCAGTCTTCGCGGCGATCTTCCGGGAGCGAATGCGTTTGACGGAACGGTGCTGGTTTTCGGTGGCGGCAAATCCCTGACGCTTGGGGGGAGCATTTTGAATGGCCAACTCTCGCAGCAAGTCGGCTTCTTCAAAACCGTCAGCATAGGAGGCGATCTTGTGTGCTCCAGCGACACGTACGCGCGGAACAGCTATGCTGCCGCCGAAAACTTGAGCATTCGAGGATCGATTATCGGAGGAAAGTTCTCCGTGAGTGGAGGAGGACAGGATGTAAAATCCGTGCTCATTGGCGGCAGCCTGATCGCTTTGGAAGATTCCCCAGGATCCGGCGAGCTAAGGATCGGGGATTCCAGCACGTTGGTAAAAAACGTGACAGTGAAGGGCGGATTGTATGGGGCGAAGATTGCGAGTTGGGCGCTCAGCTTCCCCGAGTTCGCCGCCGGGGCTATCGATATCGAAGGCAGCGTCGGGGTCATCAACATTGGCGGCTCCATCTATGGCGGCGCCACCGGCGACGGCACACCCGCGGTGAACGGTGGCATCCTGGTCCAGGGCAATGTTGGCGCGGTTAACATCGGCGGCCGGATCGATGGCTCAGCAGGATCGCCAGTCTTCATCCTCGCCGGAGGGAAGGCGCCCGCTGCGGGAGACTACTCGGCAATGGGCAAGCTCGCCATCAAGGGAGACGCGAAGCACGCCTACATCGCAGCCGGCACCGGTATCGATTTCGATTTCGGAACCAAACAATTCTCCTTCCGGAACAATCCGGACGCGGGGATTGGAGCTGTGAAGATCGGCGGCAACTTCGTGAACAGCAACATTCTCGCCGGTGTGAAAGACGGGGGATTCTTCGGCGTGGGCAACACGCCCACCTTCGACACGCTCGACGTCGGCGATCCGGCGCGGAGCGCCAAGCTGGGACCCGTCGTGATCAAGGGTTATCTGCTCAGCGACGGCGACAACACGCAGATGAGCGGATTTGCGGCCGACTCGATCGCGAGCATCGTCGTGAATGGGCGGCAGGTCTTCAAAGCCGGCGACGACTTCCGCAATTTCGACACGTTGATTACGGCGAAGGAGCTGTAGAGCCTGTAGGGCACGATCTCGAAGAGAAGCGGGATCACGATCTTGTCGCGTTAAAAAGGGGAAGGGGAACGGGACTTCAGGGCGTCACCGTTTCGCTCCAAATTCTTTTTAGCCACGGCAGTTTAGGCTTGTTCGGCAGCCCGACTAGGGGCGGGTGACTCCAAGATTCCTGTTGCGAAGAAAACAGAATTGTCATCAAGTGATCGCGCCGTCGAATCAGCGCGCTCGTCGCGCCCTCTCCACCAGATCTCTTCCCTATGCACACCCGTCGGAGCACCCGCATCCTCGCGTCGCCCATTGCCACCCTGATTGCCTGCCTTATCGCGCAACGCGAGGCGGGCGCGCAGACCACCTACATCTGGAACACGGCTGCGGGCGGATCCTGGGGGAACGCCGCGCTTTGGACGCCCACCGGACCCGCAGCGGGCGCGGGAAACATCGCCGATTTCAGCACCCAGGATATCACCGCCGCTGCCGCGGTGACGCTGGATGGCAACCGCGCGATTGGCGCCATTCGCTTCGGCGATGCCACCACGGCCAGCCACGACTGGACGGTCAATGTCGGAAGTTCCGGCACCCTTACCCTGGACGCCACCGCGGGGCCCGGGGTGATCACCGTCAACAATCGCACCGCGACGATTGCTCCGGTGATCGCCGGCAATGATGGATTTCTGAAAGACGGGGCCGGCACGCTGCGGCTGAATGGCGCGAACACCTGGACGGGCGCCATCACTGTGGCAAACGGCGTTCTCCAACTCGGGAACAACGCGGCGATCAGCACGCTCGCCAACACGATCGATGTGACGAACGCCGGTTTTACCACCGGCGGCAATGGCACCACGCTTTCGATCCTGGATAACATCACGCTCGCCGCAACGAAGACGGTTCGGATGATTGGCGGACCTTCGAACAATCGCATCTCCCTGCTCGGCCAAAACAATGCCGTGATGCAGGGGAACATCGAAATCTCCGGCAGTTCGCTCACCCAACTCCTGTCGAATGCCGGCACCTTCACCGTCAACGGCAGCATCACGGGAACTTCGGGGGACTTTGCGGTGCGCGGCGGCGGGACGGGCGTGATTAATGGGAACATCAATATTGGGAACCGCTTCGCCAAAACGGACGGAGGCACTTGGATCATCAATACCACTGGGCACACTTGGACGACCGTCACGCAGATTTCGGACGGTGTCCTTCAACTCGGCATCAATAACGCGCTCCCCACGAACCTCCCGCTCGTCATTGGCCAGGGCAGCGGGACGAATGGCCGGTTCGAGATGAACGGCTTCAATCAGACCGTTGACGCGCTTCGCTCGGACCCTGCGTCCTCGGGCACCGCGCACGCCATTCGGAATTCCAACCGCAACACGCCCAGCACGCTCACGTTCAGCACGGCCACCGGCGCGACCGATGCCCTGCGAAACGTGCAACTCTTCGGCGCTCCCCAAGCGACCGGCCGGCTGAACCTCGTGAAGAACGGCTCCGGGCGCTTCGAAATCCAAAACGGGCGGATCGATAATGCTTCGATTGCGGTTGCGGATGGCACGCTCGCTTTCACCGGCGACGATAACCGCGTCGCCCTGGCCGCAATCTCCGGGCCGTCTACCACAACGGTGGAAAAGAACGGTCTCGGCTATCTCCACATGGCCGGCACCTACGCGCACGAGGGAACGACCTTTATCAATAGCGGCAGGATGAGTTTCTCTTCCGGAACCGCGGGGAGCGTCATCGTCGGGGCGGGAACCGTCCTCGGCGCCGGTTACAATGGCGGCCGGCTTTCGGCGGAGAACGTGCTTTTTTCCTCGGCCACTGGCTTCGTCGGGCGTGTCGGCGGACCTGCCACTCCCTTGATTTCCGCCACGAACTTGTCGGTCACCGATGTAACCGAAGTAAACCTCGAAGCGGCCAGCCTCACCGCGGGCGTTTACAAGATGATCGGCTATGGCGGCGGCGCCATCGGTGGCGCCGGATTTGCCGGGTTCACGCTCGGCACGCCCGGCAATTCCCCGCACATGACTGCGGTGCTGCAAAACAGCGGCACGAGCATCGACATCAATGTGACGGCGGTGGATTCACTCGTGTGGACCGGCGCGACCGGCGGGGCATGGGATCGAAACGTCACACCCAATTTCAAACTCGCGTCAGACGGGTCGCCCGCAAACTTCTACCAGAGCGACACCGTCCTTTTTGACGACACCGGCTTGACCAAATTCATCACGGGAGTGGGCAACCTCACCGTGGGTAATCTCGTTTTCAACAACTCGGCTTTCAACGATTACACGGTTGATGCCGCACTCGGAGGACCTGGCGGTTTGATCAAGATTGGCGCGGGGACGACCACGCTCGGCAATACGACCTCCACCTCTCCCATCACGATGAGCGGCCCGATCAACGTCGCCGAAGGAACGCTCGTCCTGAATGCCGCCAATCCGAACCATGGTCCTGTCACCATCTCCGCTGGCACTTTGAGAATGGGTCACGCCGATGCGATCGCCAGCGGCGCGCTCGTGACAGTTTCCAATGGAGGCACCCTGGACGTGAACGGACGCGCGCCCAACCTGCGAATCCCGGAGATTCGAATCTCCGGCAACGGGGTGGCCGGCAATGGCGCCGTGGTGAATAGCGGAGCGAACATCACGAATCTCAGCAGCTTCTCGAAGATCGTCGTCGAAGGAGATGTTTCCTGGGGTGGCGCGGGACGAAATGATCTCCCGGCGGCGACCGTCCTCGAGGGCAATGGCTTCACTTTTACCAAGGTGGGAACCGGCGAAACCTGGTTCAGCCCAACGACTCAATCCTCCCTTGGCGCTGTCATCGTCGACGGTGGCATCTTTGGTATCCAGACCACCAATCCGCTCGGATCCACCCCGGTCACCGTGAACTCCGGCGCAATCCATTCGATCTTCTCCGCAGTGACGGTGAGCCATCCCATCTTCCTCAATGACGGCAGCACCCTTCGCAGCACCAGTTCCACTCCGACCGCCGCCGGTCTCATCACTCTCAATGGGACGACCCCCTTTAGAAACATCCAGGCGACGAACAACACCACGCTGAACGTCTCCGGGAAGATCACCGGCACGGGTGGCTTCACCCTCGCGGATGCGGGCATCGTGCAGATCCAAAACGCGACGAATGATTACCTCGGCGACACCGTGATCAATGGCACCACGGGGGCTAACACGACCGGGACCCTAAACTTCAATGCCAACGGCGCCCTGCCCGCGACCACGAACCTGATCGTCAACAGCGGCGTCTTTGACCCGAGCAACAAGACCCACACCGTCGCCAGCATTTCCGGCAATGGCGGCATTATCGGCCAGGCCACGGCAGGCACCGGCGTGATCGTCACCACGCAGGCCACCCAAACTTTCTTTGGCGGCTCGCTCAATCGCGCTTTGGTGCGGATGAACGGCACCGGGGAACTTGCGCTGGGCGGTTCCACGGACAACTCCACTGGAACCATCGAGGCCAACAGCGGCCGCGTCATCTTTGCCAAGACTGGTGATTACGCGGCGCACTCCATTGGCGCGGCGGGGGTCGGTCTGACCGTAAACTCCGGCGCGACCGTGCAACTCTCCGGCAATTTGGTGGGCACAACCGGTGGAACCGGGAACAATACCCCGCCGGCGGATATCGTGATCGCCACGCCTCCGGCCAACTACGTGGATCAGATTTTCAATCTCACCGACGTGGTGCTGAACACCGGCGGCACGCTGGATTTGAACGGGCGGATGGAAGCGATCGACGCGTTGACCGGTTCCGGCACCATCACCAATACCTCGTCGGTCGCGGCCCGCCTCTACGTCGGATACGGTAATACCGCCGCGACATTTGGCGGAGTGATCGAAAATGGGAGCGGCGGCGGCACGACCGAATTGAGCAAAATCGGAACTGGCACGCTCACTCTCACTGGCAACAATACCTACACAGGACCCACGACCGTCTCCGCGGGGACTTTTCAGGTCGACGGCCAATTGGCGAATACGGCGGTGGCCTTGATCGCTGGCGCGTTGCAGGGATCGGGCACGATCGCTGGCACCGTCACGGCCGCGATCGGCACCACGATCAACCCCGGCGTGCCCTCCGGCGGAGCAAGCGCTGCGACCCTCACGGTGGGGGGCCTGAATCTGCCGACGGGTGGCACGCGCACCCTGGTATTCGATCACAACGGCACGACCGCTGATAAGATCGCAGTGACCGGGAGCAACGGGCTGATCCTAGACGGAACAAACAACGTCACCGTGCAACTAGGCCAGGCGGGATGGGTCACGGGCACCTATCCGCTCCTGACCTACTCGGGCACGGTGGGGGGCACAGGCGCCGCCAGTCTCGCTCTGCAGAATCCCAAAGGACATAACACGGTCACGATTGCGGATAACGGCACCGGTGCGATCAACCTGCAGGTAACCGCGACGACCTTGAAATACCTCGGGACGAGCACGGCCTGGGATAACAATTCCACGGTCAACTGGAACTCGGGCGACGGCTTGTTCCTGAATGGCGATAACGTCCTCTTCGACGACACAGCCGCAAACCTCACGCCGACAATCGCCACCACGGTCAACCCGGCGAGCGTAATCGTGGATACTGCAGCCGCGTATTCGATCTCCGGCGCAGCCGGCATTGCCGGGACGGGCAACCTGACCAAGCGCGGCACCGGCACGCTGACGCTCTCAAACCCGAACACCTATACCGGCAGGACGAACGTTCAGAACGGCACACTCATCGCGGATTTTACCACGGGAGTTTCGCTCCCCGCCGCAAGCGTGGTCGATGTGGCGCCGACGGGAACCATGGCGCTTACTCATGCCGGGGGCGTGTTTGCGATTGCGAATAACTACACCGGCTCCGGGACGATCCTCGTCGATCCCAATACGACGACCGCAGGCAACCGTGATCTCGGCGCTGTCACCGGGAATCTCAGCGGATTCACAGGAACACTTCGGCTCGCGCCTACCAGTGGTTCCATGCGGATCCAGGTGGACAATGCCGCGGACGTCGGAAGCGGCCCCATCGATATCAAGTCCGGCGGCCAGATCTTCTTCAGCGCGGCGAATGTGATCGTGCCGAACAATATGACGATCGCAGGCGCGGGCTATGTTGAAACTGCAGGCAGCCTGGGCGCTCTTCGGGCAGCGAATCCCACCACCTTCACCGGCGCCATCGTCGTCGATGGATCTGCGAAGATCGGCGCCTATAGCGGACTTGCCGTTCTGCAAGGAGCCATCAGCGGGGGAGCGTTGACCCTTGGCGGCAACAATAACGCCAACATCAATGAAACCTTTCAGCTGCTCGGTGATGCATCCGCGTTGTCCTCCATTACGCTGAATGGTGGCAGCACGAATGCCGGGACGATCACGCTGGAACTCGGCAACGGAACGGCGAGCGGCCAGTTAGGCTCGGTACCCCTGACTCTGCGCACCGATGGAAAGACCTCGGTGCTCCGCATTCGCCAGGGGAATGACTTCGTCCTCAATTCTCCCATCACCGCCAATGGCAATGTGAACCTGCAATTGGACACCGTGGCGGGGGCCGCGACCGGCAAAGGCGCCACGCTGACTCAAGGCATCAATCTCAATGGGGGAACGATCCAGGTCGGCTCGCCGGCGATCGCGAATAACGCCGTCGCGAAAGCAACGATCGATCTCGCGGCGGGAAATGCCGTCGCGGCCGGCTCGTTCTTCATGGGAGACCAGGCACAGAAACAGGCAGTGGTCGATCACCTCGCTGGTGATGTGAATCTTTCCGGCCGCCTGCAAATCGGCCACTGGCCTTCGGAAACCAGCGTCTACAACCTGGGCGCCGGCACGCTGAACCTCACCGCGGGAGCCCCCGCAGCCTTTCCATTCTCGACCGCCGTTTCCGAACAGCAGGGCGGTGTCTATCTGGGTGTCGATGGGACTGGCGTTTTGAATCAAACGGGCGGCACGCTCACGACGAACTTCATCGTGCTGGATAATCGCGGAAATACCGGCGCCGGAGTCAATATGACCACTGGTGTGGACACCTACACGCTCAATGCGGGGACCCTGGTGTTGAAGAGCAGTTACGGAATCATCAGTCGCAACACGACCGCTGCGGTGAACTTGCTCGGCGGCACGATCCAAGCGGACACCGACACCACGTTGGATTCCGACAAGATCACCGTTAGCGGTCTGACCACCTTAAACTCCAGCGCCAGGACCTTCACACTTACGGGACCCCTCTCCGGGGCTGGCGCATTTAAAGTGAGTGGCGCGAGCACGCTGCGGACTTCGGACAGCGCAGCTATCGCCGGTGGTTCCCTCGGCACCGTCTCGGCGCAGATCGATGCTGACAGCACAATTGTCGCAGACCGGACTGGATCCGACACGTGGAGTGGCGCGTTCGACGGTCCCGGGAAATTCATCAAAGCAAATACGGGCTCACTGACCATCACCGGCAATTCGACGGGATTCACGGGGCCGACGGAAATCAATGGCGGAACACTCATCGTGCAGGGCAGCCTCGCCGGCAGCGCCGTTACAGTGAACGCGGGTGCCACGCTGATGGGCAATGGCGCCGTCGGCTCATTGAGCATTAGATCCGGTGCCACGCTGGCCGTCGGGACGAGCGCCGGGTTGCTCGATGCAGGAGCCACCATCTTCGAAGGCGGAACATTCGCAGTGGAACTGAACGGTGCCGCGGTCGAGACCGGTTACGACCAATTGCGGGTCACCGGCTCGGTCACGATCGCCGCGAACACACCGCTCACCTTGAGCCTCGGATTCACACCCACAAGAGGGCAGAGCTTCACCATCGTCGACAATGACCTCGCCGATTCGGTGAACCTGGCCGGCGGCCTGTTCACGTTTGGCGGCACTCCACTGGCCGACAACGTCGAGTTCGGCCAATCGTTATTCACGAACGGCGACGTATTCCGCATCGATTACGACGGCGGAGTCGCCGGCGGCGGCAACGATATCGTGCTCACAGTCGTCCCCGAGCCAGCCAGCGCCACACTTCTCCTCTGCGGCCTCGGCTCCACGATCGCCCTGCGTCGCCCCCGCCGCCGGGCGTGAGTTTGCGCGCCGGATCCGCCGTGAATGCGGACCGCCGGGCGCGCCTATGAACGGTTGCCAAAAACAAGTTTCGGCTGTGACAGGCCGAAGGCCCAGCCACAAGCTAGCCCAGGGCACAGCGAAGAATGAGCGGCGCCCTGGGTGAAGTGGCGCGCAAGCAGAGCCCCCGTAGGTGGTGACACAACGGCGTGATAACCGTCCCCGGTCTTCGACCTCCGGCGTCCGGTGAAATCAATGGCAGCATCCACCCTGGTCGATCAGAATCGCGCGCCAGACGAGCAATCCGGCAGCAGATAGGGCAAAGAATTGCTGAACTCGCGGTAACCACGCCGCGCGTGTCCGCTGCTGCAATTTCCAAACACCCGCCTGCAACGCCAGGAAGAGCGGGATGGTTCCCAGCGCGAAGCTACCGAGTAGCAGAGCGCCGTTCGCCCATGAACCGCTGAGAATCGCCACGCCATACATAAGCCACAGCGGACCGCAGGGCAGGAGAGGAGTCAGCCAGCCGAGCGTGCGATTGAGCCGCGCGCGAAGAAGGATGCGGCTGATGAAGCGCGGCTGCGGAATGCGCTTATCCAAACCAAAGGCGATCATCACCAGCACGCCCGCGAGCAGCCATGGAATCCAATGCGCAGCCTGGCTCTCGAAGTAACCGCGAAAGCTCCACCCGAATGCCCCCAAAAGCGCTCCGGCGCCGGTGTAGGAGACCAGCCGCGTGCCGTGATAGTTAAGCGGCTTGCACCGCACCGCGCAGGCCAGCGGCCCGCACATCGCCGCGCAGTGGAGACTGGTGGCAAGGCCGGCGACGAAGGCGGCAGCGGGAGTGGTGAGCGCGCTAGCGTCCATGGATCGGCAGCGGAACGTTGGGTTCCCGGTGTTTCACTGCGATCACCACGAACGAGATCATCACGGTGACGAATACGGCATAGAAGAGGACGATCCAAATCCACGGGCGTGCTTTCAGGTAGGATAGCGGGCGAGCGGGTGAATCAGGGTGCATGGTCGAGTGGAGCTAGAAAGGTGAGTTTCTTTTCCGTGAGCACTTTTCCGGATGCGCCGACGATTCGAACCTTGAGCGGCAACTCGCCGTGGATGTCGGTGCGCGGAAGGCGAAGGACGAGCGGCACATTGGCTTCTCCGAGCGACTGAACGGTGACGGCTTCCGCCACACCAGAAACGGCCAGAGAGGAAGGAGCGCCCACGATCTCAATGCGAACCGCTTCCGATTCCGCGCGCTTGTTCAGAATGCGGAGGATGAATTGGTTTCGCACGGACTCTTGTTGCGCGCCATCGAGGAAGTAGGCCGGGCCGGGCAGCCGCACGAGAGTCGCCGCCGTGGAGCGGAATCCGCTGAAGGCGATCAACATCGCCACGGCGCCGAGCACGAGCAGGCCGGTGTAAACGACAATGCGCGGGCGAATGATTTTCCGCTGCCGGCCTTGCAGGCCATTCAGGGAATCGTAGCGAATGAGGCCGGGTTTGCGCTTGATCCTGGTCATCACGTCGTCGCACGCGTCAATGCACGCGGAGCAGCCAATGCATTCCATCTGCAGACCCTGGCGGATATCGATGCCGGTGGGGCACACCTGCACGCAACGGCGGCAGTCCACGCAATCGCCCTCCGTGGTTCCTTTTCTTCCACGGGGCTCGCCGCGCTTTGCGTCGTAGCCGATCACCATCGTGTTGTCGTCGGTGAGGGCGCTCTGGATCCGGCCGTAAGGGCAGAGAATGATGCAGAACTGTTCGCGGAACCACGCGAGGTCGAACCAAAGCGCGCCGGTGACGAGGAAGACGAAGACAAATGCGCCCCAGTTTTCTCCCGGCGTATGCGTCATCATCTGGTAGAGCGCCGGCAGGGAGACGAAGTAGCTCAGGAAGACGTGCGCGACGGCGAAGGCGAAAAGTGCCATGACCAGTTGCGCGCCACCGCGGCGCAGCACCTTTTCGCCCGTCCACGGCATGCCATCGAGCCGTCGGCGCGCCGGCGCGTCGCCCTCGAACCAGCGCTCGATCCGGCGGGCGATATCGAGGAAAACCGTCTGCGGGCATGCCCACCCGCACCACACGCGACCGATCAATGCGGTAACGTAGAAAAGGGAGAATCCAAGACCGGTGACCAGGAAGAACCCCAGCCACATGTCCTGCATGAGGAACGTGAGGCCGAAGAAATGAAACTGGCGGTTCAGGACGTCGATGAAGACGGCCGGATTCCCGTTGATGCTGATCCACGGGAGGCCGACGTAGACCGCCAGCAGCAGCACGCCGCAGAGCGTGCGCCAGCGGGTGAACTTCCCGTGGACCGTGGCCGGATGGATGAAAGTCCGTGAGCCGTCGTCGGCGATGGTTGTCACCGCGTCGAGGCTCGGGACAGGCGTGCCCGTTTTCCCGGGCCGATTTGAAGGAACCTCATTCACCAAGGAAGCGCCGGCAGGTTTGCTGCAGTTGCCTTTGCAGTTTCCGGCTCCGTTGCACGCATGGTGGGTAGAGGTGTTGCAGCTCATTGCGGCACGTCCTGCTTGCTCAAAATGAATGCGGTGACCTGCGCGATCTGCTTGGGCGTAAGCTGTGTCTTCCAGGCCAGCATGCCCTTCTCGAGCACTCCGTTGGTGATGGTGTTCATCACCTGCATGGGTTGTCCGCCGTGGATCCATTGCTTGTCCGCGAGATTCGGCGCCACGCCGTTGCCCTGCATTTCGGGCATGTGGCAGATGACGCATTTGGTCGCGTCCATGTAGATGTTGCGACCGGCGGCGATCGCAGCCTCGTCGCGGCTCATCTTCCACAGCTTCGCGTCATCCAGCACTTCCGCGGCGCGCGCCATTTCCTCCTTCGCCGTGGCGATCTCCTGCTGAACCGCGACGGCGGGATCTTCGCCGAGATCGAACTCGTGGTAATAGAACCAATAGCCCACGGCGAACGCGATCGCGCCCCAGAGGGTGACCAGCCACCAGTTCGGCATGCGCCGATCGAACTCCTCGATCCCGTCATACGTATGGGGACGGATCGGGATGGGATCTTCGGTGGGCTTATTCATGGCGATCCTCCAGTGGCAGGTGCGCGAGGCGGGAGACTTCTTCGCGAGGTGCACGCCATGTCCGGAAAAGCACGAACAGAAAGACGAGCCCGAAGATTGCGAAGCTCACGAGGGTGAGTGTGGTTTGCCAATTTTCGACCAGGATGCGGCGAAACATATGCGAGTTAGTGAGTGTTGTTGGTGGCGACCTTCGCCGGTTGGTCCTGGGTGTGTTGAGTGGCGGCAGGAATCTCGGAACGGCCCAGCTTTTGCAGATAGGCGATCACTGCGATGATCTCGCGATCCGGAGCGGACGAGATGCCCGCCTTCTTCAGGTTCTCGGTGATGCCAGTCGCCTGGGCGAGAACGTCGGCGCGGGCTTGTTCCTTCGTCACTTCCTTCATTGGCACGCCGAGCATCTGCTGCACCTGGATCTTGCGCGGGAGCGCGTCGATGTCGGTGAGGTTTGTGAAGAGCCACGGGTAGCGCGGCATGCGAGAGTCCTCACCGCTCGTGCTCCGCGGATCGAGCATGTGGCGATAGTGCCAGTCATCCGGACGCGCGCCGCCTTCACGGGCGAGATCGGGTCCGGTGCGCTTGCTGCCCCATTGGTAGGGGTAATCGTAGATGCTTTCGCCGAGGCGCGACGGCGGTCCGTAACGGAGCACATCGCCTACGAGGGTGCGGATCTGCTGGGAGTGGCAGTTGTAGCACCCTTCCCGCACATAGATGTCGCGGCCAGCCAGTTCGAGCGGCGTGTAAGGAACCTGGATCGCGCCCTCGAGATTGTGCGCGCGATTCACGATGACTGTGGGCAGGATCTGCACGATTCCGCCAGTCACTGCCGCGACGAGCACGAGTGTTGAGAAGGGGATGCTCGCGCCAAGGAGCGCTTGGTGCCAGTCGCTCCAACTCTGCTCGTAAAACTCCTTGTGCATCAACCCCGCCGCGAGCGTGGCGATCACACCAATAAGGGCGAGCCCTGCCAGGATGCC
>CBHXZU010000072.1:0-13268 GCA_966125105.1 uncultured Prosthecobacter sp. | reverse complement strand
AAGCGGAATTTACCGCTTTTCGGCCCCCGTTTTGCTTCCGGCGCAATCAATAGGCGGAATCGGCGGGGGTAATCAAGGTCATATACCAACCGATGAGTTCCGGCCCGGCGAACATCCAGAGGAGCGCCCCAAAGGATAGGTATGGGCCAAAGGGAATCTTCGCGGACCATTCCCGTTTCCCCATCGCGATCGTGAGCCCCGCCACGGCTGCCCCGATGACCGAAGCCGACATGATCGTGAAAAGAACGGCCTTCCACCCGAGGAATGCGCCGATGCACGCAATGAACTTCACATCGCCGAAGCCCATCGCATCCCGGGTGAACGTGAACTGCCGCACTATCCCCGTGAAGAACGTCGCCTTCTGGAGGTCGTGCACTTTCCCCTCCAGATGTAGCTGCAGGTATTGAGTGCGAATCACCTGGTTTTCCACGGTCGTGCCTTCGAAGACGAAGCGCGGACAATCCATCGCCAGGACATCCTTCTCATTCGTGAAGAGTTCCTCCCAGGGCATTTCTTCATCGCCTACTTTCAGCTTGGCCGCGTCCGCCTCTTTGTCGTGCGTCCAGGTCATCTGCGCGGGCGGATCGTATTTCAGGGTCTTTTTGCCGAAGGCGGCTTTGCCCGCGACGCTGATGATCCACAGAAGCACAAAGCCCAATGCGGCACCGGCCAGCGCCCAACCGCCTGCCACGAGGTGACTCATCGCGGAGCCGAACTGCTGTCCATGCAACTGCGGAACGATCAGGCTCAGCACAATGCCGGCGACGGCACCACCCCAGGTGATCTCATCGGGAATGATGTAGTGCTCGAAGTCGATGAACGTCGCGACAATCAGCAGCGAGACAAAGACCGCGAAGGGCAGGAATTGAATCCAATCGATAGGTCCGGCGCTAAGCTTGGTGACCCGCCACCACGTAGCTAGGAAAAGGAGGCCGGTGAGCAACTCGACGAGGAAGTAGCGGACGGAGATTGGCGCATCGCAATTCCGGCATTTGCCGCGTTGGATCAGCCAGGTGATCAGCGGCAGGTTCGAAGACCAAGGAATCTGGTATTTGCACTTCGGACAGAAAGATCGCTTGGGCTCATTGACCGAAAGATTCAGGGGCATCCGGTAAATGCAGACATTCAGGAAGGAGCCAATGCAGGCGCCGAGGATGAAGGCAAATGCGGCAAAGAGAACCTGGTATGCGAGTTGGGCTGGCACGGCAGCGCAGGAAAGCAGTCCACGCGCCAAGGTCAAATGCGGGCCACTCTAAATGGCGCGGCCGCGTCGCAGATTTTCGAGGAGCTTTGGGGGCTGCGGCACAGCGATGGGTGGGTGACGATGGGCGACGATGCAGGCCAAATGTGCACTCCGATCTGGCCACACAAGCGTTATGCCGAGTGTTTCATTCGCGGCGGTTGGTCGGATGCTACGGCCACGATGATTGAGTTGGAGGCTTGGATGACACGCTGGCTTCCAGGCATGGCGAGCGACGGTCTGCATGTAGCCGTTTTCCCGGTGCAGGGCGAAAAGCAGCAGGGAGTTATCATCCCGCCCGAGGATCTTCAGCGCGACTTGGAGGCGGAGCTTAAACAGTATGAGGACGATGACAACGCGGCCTAACCGTAAAGGTGTATTGCAGCGAAGCCTGCAAATACACCCATGGTTGAACAAGCCCGGCCAAGGGAGATTTGAAACGTGGCCTACGGTTCCTCTATGGATCCGTGTGGGACGCCGTTCGGTTTAATCTCCGATCCCAGCGTGGCGGGCTTGTCGGGTCGGGACTTTGCGGCGGGACAGTTCGGTGGGCGAGCGATCGGCGCGCTGCTCGTCCAGCCAGGGAGGGAGATCTTTGCGGCCGGTGCGATGCCAGTCGGCGGCGAGGGCTTCGGCCACTGGAGTCCGATCCTGGCCTTTCACTTCGACGAGGTATCTCCACAGCTGCCGCGCCAGGGTTTCCAGGGCGATGGTGTGGGTGCGGTTGATTTCCGCGTAAATCCAATCGGTGAAGGCCAGGAAGCTTTCGAAGGGCGAAGCGCCGCCGGACCACAGCAGCGGTGTGGTATCGACGAAGTTTCCACTGTTGCCAATCAGGTCCCAAAAACGGGCGAATCGGCGCATGCGCTGCATCGTTGGGAAGTCGAGCTGCCGATTGCGCAGGATTTCGTAAGGCGGGTGCGACGCGTAGACCATCTCATGCTCGGCGTCGTGACGAACGATCGGCGTGCCGCGCAGCCGCTTTAGGATTCCGACCTGGATCTCTTGCGGCTGCATCGCGACGAGACGATCGAAGCCGCGTCCGAAGCTGGCGAGATCTTCGCCGGGAAGCCCAACGATGAGATCCGCGTGGATGTGGACACCGGTATTCGCGCGGAGGTAGCGGAAATTGTCCTCGAGCTTCGCGTAGTTTTGCCGGCGCGAGATGTTCTTCGAGGCCTGGTCGTCGAAGGTCTGGATTCCGACTTCGAGTTGCACGCCGCCCGGCGGAAACTTCGCGAGGAGTTCGCGGAGTTGCTCGGGCAGACGGTCCGGCACCATTTCAAAATGCACGAAGAGGCCGTCGCGCCAGCGATCGAGGAAGTACTGCAGGATCGCCCGCGAAGTCGGAAGGTGCAGATTGAAGGTGCGGTCGACGAACTTGAACTGCGTGGCGCCGCGGGCGAGCAGGCCATCGAGCTCGGTGAGAAATCGCTCCAACGGAAAGGCGCGCACTGGGATGTCCAACGAGGACAGGCAGAATTCGCACGTGAATGGGCATCCGCGAGAGGCCTCCACGTAGATCACGCGGTTCTTTAGATCCTGGTCGGTGTAAAACTCGTAAGGCAGCGCGAGCTGATCGAGCTTTGGCAATTCGGCCGCGATGACTTTGGCGAGCGGACGTCCCTCGAAAATGACACGGCAGACCTCGCCGAAAGCGATGTCGGCTTCGCCCGTGATGACGTGATCGGCAAGGCGAACGATTTCCTGCTGATCGGTTTCATACGACACTTCAGGGCCGCCGAGAATTACGATAACCTCGGGCGCGATTCGCTTGAGCAAAGAGACGACTTCGGTCGTCTGCACCGTGTTCCAGATATACACGCCGAGGCCGATGATCCGCGGCCGGTGCGCCAGGAGCTTCTCGACGATCTCGATTGGGCGCTGGTTGATGTCGAACTCCACGATGACGGCGCGCTCGCGCAGGTCGCCAAGATTGGCCAGCAGGTAGCGCAGGCCGAAGGCGGCGTGAATGTATTTGGCGTTGAGCGTCGCGAGGACGATTTCAGACATCGAACCGGGGAGTATGCGCGAAATTGCGTTTTACGCTAGTTTACGTGGCGCGACGACCCGACAGACTAGCGCAAGATAGGCGACTTCTTGCGAACGTACGTGTGCTCGCCACCGACTTTAAGTTCGCCAAACTTGCGCGCCCGGACTGCTTGTTTGTTCGCCTTCCACCAGTCCCTTACGATAGCTCGCGCCTCTTCGAGTCCGCGTTGCGCCTCTGGGGAATCGCTTCCGAGATCCCCGATCTGATCCTTTACCGCCCGGCCCAATCTCTCACTCGTAACGGAACTTCAAGCGACTCTCGAAGCTGCATGAGCATTCCGGCCGCAGCTCGAACTGATGCTCGCCACGCAGTCGTGTCACCGAGTTGCGCTTCCCAAGCCGGTTCGTTGAGTAATAACTGCGGCTCATAGAACTCAATCAACCGAGGTTGCCGAGCTTCACGAGCTGCAATGGTCGACATCCACCCCTCCTTAATTTGCATCCCGTATTTCTGAATCGTCGGCTCGTGACTCAGTTGGAGCAATTGGGTCTCGAAAGTGTCTGGCGAAGCCCCCGGCCGATTGATTCCCACACTTAAGATACACGAGCGAAAGAAGTCGCGGTCTTCCGCGATCAATTGATCGGCGCGGAAGGTGGCGCCTGTTTTTCCGTAAGCCGCGATGAGCTCGCCCTTCCGCGCTTCGGAAACCTCGGCAACGGCAGAAATTGCGATGAAGATCAAAATCGGGACGAAGCATTGCCTCCATGCGCTGCTATTTAAGGCGATTTCCCCGCTCCAGTTCCGGGCTTGCGGGCTCGATTCCATTCACCAGCCAGTTGCTCTCGATCCAGAGGTCGCTGCCGCCTTCGGCCTTGAGAGACTTTGTCGCCTTCGGCTGCTCGCGGTCGTCGCGAATGGTGCAACCGCGCACGCTGGCGCGTTTGCAATCTTTCAGCAGCAGGCCGACGCCATCGCTATCGAGAATCGAGCAATCGCTGATGGTGAAGCGATCGCACTTCTCCAGCATCACGGCGGCATCCTTGTTCCAGACGCCTTTCACCAGGACGCCGGTGAGCTTCGAGTCACTGCAGTCGCGGAAGACGAGGCCGTTTTTGTCTTTCGTCCAATTGCCGTTCACGACGTAGCGCGGGTTGCGATCGAAATCATTGGGGCCGACGATCACGCTCGAAGAGTTCTCCACGAGCAGGTCGTGCTCGAACCCTTCCCAGAACGTGTTGCCGGTGATGTTCACGCCGCGCGCGTCGCGGAGGTGGATGTTCACCGCGACGTCGCTGAAGACATTCCCGGTGATCGCGATGTGGCCCTCCTGCGTGGGCGTCGCGTTCTTCAAGCTCGTGATCCCGGCACCGAGGACGCGGATATTTGCGGAGTCGGGCGATTTGCTGTTGTGCTGGATTGTGCAACCGGTGATGGCGACTTCGTCCGTCGAGCCGCCGGTGGAATCGATGAGGATGTTCGCGCCGCCCGCGGGACCCTTGGCCGACATGTTGCTTTCGATGTCGCACGTGCCGATGTGCAGGTTCCGCACTTCTCCTCCGCGGGTCACCACTCCCCCGCCCGCGTTGTAGCTGATGTGGCAGCCGGTGATGTTGGATTGGTGCAGATTCACGTTGTCGTAGAACACGCCGCAGCCGCGATTCTCGTAGATGTGCGATGCGGAGATGAGGACATTGCGATTGCGTCCGGTGAGGTGGACTGCGTGGCGCACCTTTCGAATGACGGTGTTCGTGATCGTCAATTGCATCGTTCCTTCCGCCTGGACTCCGTCAGCTTCCGTGTTATCGCCGACAATCTCGAGGCGATCCACCGTCGGCGTCCGCTGCTTATCCCAAACGTCCGGCTTCACCGACTCCGGCGCCGCGGAGCCAGAGTGTGTGCCGATGAAATGAAATGCGGGGCCGGCGCCTGACATCACAACCCGTGAGGCCCCATCTCCGCGCAAGGCGACCCAGCCCGTTTCGTTGAGCGGAATCCGGACGGTCGACGTGATACGGTAGGTTCCGGCTGGAAAGAACGCGGCTTGATTCTGCACAGCTTTGAGCACCGCCGCGGTGTCGTCGGCCTTGCCGTCACCGACTGCGCCGAAGTCGCGCACGGTCTTTTGTTCTGAGGCGAAGGAAGTGACTGCAAACAAGCACGAGAAGAGGAAGGAGAGGGTTCTCTGCATCTCGTGATGCGGGACTTCGGAGGCGTCTATGGCGAGTCAAAAGTGTGCGCAACAGTTTTGCGGCGCTGTGACTTCGCAAGCAAACTGGCGGCGAACGTCAACAATGACGCTCGATCCTTGCAGCAGTGGCGACCCGGTTGGGGTGTGTTCCGTTAACTCCCAGAAGTTCGTCTGCGGCGCGAGGCGAGGACGGCGAGGCCGCCCAGGAGAGCCATGGCAGTTCCGGGCTCGGGGACGACTTGTAGCACGAGATCGTTGGTGCCGTCGGCAAACGCGATCGTGCCGAAGAAGCCGCCTCCGAGCGGCCCGCTCACTTCGAGTCCGAGCGTGCCCTGGATTGGCGTTACTCCATCGAACAACGTGTACGTTCCGATCGCGAGTCCAGGGAGGACGGTGAAGGCGAAGTCGTCGATTTCCAATCCGCCGGCGCCGATATCGAGCTTGCCGCTCAAGAACTTCACGGAGTCGACGGTGCTGCCCAACTCAAACTCCAACGCGCCCGACGCGTCGGGCGTCACCGCACCGGCCAGGTTTAGAACGCCCGTCGCGAGATGAAAATTGAGCGTTCCGGTTCCTCCCGAACCCGGCGAGAGTTTGCCGCTCACCGTCACATTCAATGGGTCGACGGAATTGCCAATCGTCCCAGTCCCGCCGAGTCGGCCGCCCGCCGCGACCGTCACAGCGCCGGTTCCCAAACCGGATCCTATGGTGTTGTTCACCAGCACCGTTCCTGCGGAGATCGTCGTAGTGCCGGTGTAAGTGCTCGGCGCGTTCAGGATCATGTCGCCCGCGCCGGTTTTCACAAATCCGCCTACGCCAGACAGAGCGCCGTTGACCTCGAATTTATTTCCGTTCGTGTCAAAGGTGACCGGACCGCCAATGCCCGTGAGTTCCATCGGCAATCGCAGCGGGACCACCGGCGCCGCGGCAGCAATGGTTCCTGCCCCGAGGTTGATGTCGGTCGGATTGTTGGCGTCTTGCGCCCAAATACCCTCGCTCCCGAGGTTCACCACCCCGCCGGTTAGGTCGAAGGTTCCGGTGCGCGCGGCGCTGTGCCCGAAGCGCAATCCCAGGACGTTCGCGAAGCCACCGCTGAGCCGATAAGCGCCATTTCCATCCCATGAAATCGCCATCGAAATGTTGGGCGAACTCAGGACGCCACCGGACTGCGTGTATACGGACTGTCCCTGCGGCCAGTGCCCGAGCACGAAATTCCGTCCGTCCGTGTTGGGCGCATTCACTTCGAGCAAGCCGCCCGTTTGATTGATATTGCCGGTAACGTTGCCGCCGCCGCCACCGCTGTTCCCAGTGATGAACGCTTCCTGCACGCTGACGGTGTTTCCATCAGCAATGTTCAGCGTGCCGCCGATCGTGTCGTTCTGTCCGTTAACGCCAAAATGAAGCTGGTTGACGCGAATGTCGGTGCCCGATGAAAGGTTGATCGTGCCTCCGCCAGCGAGGATCAGGCTGCCCGCAGCAGCTCCCGCATTCACGTCATGGGTCAAAGTGAATCCGTCCGAGCGGGCCAGGACGAGGGTGCCATTCAGATTAACGTCCCCAGCGCCGAAGGTGCCCGTCGTGCCACCATTTCCGACCTGCAGAATGCCGTTCACATTCGTGGCGCCGGTCCAAAGGTTGTTCGCCGTCAGCACAAGTCGGCCAGCGCCGTTCACGGTCACGTTCTTTCCGCCGCTTCCCTCAACGATGGTGCCCGCATGCGTGTAGACGGTATTTCCGTTGTTCACGTTGAACGTGAGGTCCTGGAGCAGGGCGACATTGGAGTTCACCGTGGTTTGCGCGCCGCTGCCGAGCTCGGTGATTGCACCGCCATTCGCCACGATGTTTCGCGTCAGCTTTCCGGGTTGGTTCACCCACAGGCCGAGCGAGCCTCCCGCATTGAGCGTGATGGTTCCGCTTCCTCCCACCGTCGAATTATTTTCGATGCTGAAAATCCCGCCGTTGATGTCGATGTCACCATTTGTGCTGTTGATGTCGATGAGGCTCACCTGGTTGCCTCCGACCTTCGTCAATTTGAACCCCGCGAGATCCAGGGTTTCGCCGGCAATTCCGCCAGCGCGCATGTCCCAGCGCGCAGTCCCGCCGACGGACGCGTCACCGGTCAATACGACCTTGTGAACGTTCATGTAGGCGTCCGCGCCGGTATTCACGATCGCGCCGATTCCGCCGACGCCAGCGCCGACGATGCGAACTTCCTCCGCGCCCATATCGAACGCATTGATGTCCAGCGTTGCGCCTGCGAGGACGGTCGTCCCCGCGGCGCCGCTGCCCAGCGCGGCGGCGCCTCCGGCTCGCAAGGTTCCGCTGGCAATCACCGTCGGGCCGGTAAAGAGCGGCTGATTTCCCACGGAAATGGTCTGTCCCAAGTCTCCGGCGATGCGCAGGCCGAGCGGGCCGGACAGCACGTTATCGCCAATCGTGAAACTGTTTGAGCCGATGGTTCGCACTTCGCCTGCGCCACTCGTTTGCACCGCGAACGTGCCAAAGGCGGGAACGTTCAGTTCAAGCGCGGCTCCAGCGGCGACCGTGACGGTGGTGCCGGCAATCGACCCGGTAATGCCGTCGCCCACCTGGAGCACGCCGGCCTGGACGTCTGTGATGCCGGTGTAGGTGTTGGTCGTGGCGAGGATGACTCGCCCGTTGCCCTTCTTCGTCAGGCCGGTCGTTCCCTCAATCCCCCCAAGGCCACTAAGCGTGTAAGTCTTCGCCGCATTATTGAACGTCACCGAGCTCGGCGAAAATCCTGTCGAGACGTCGATCGTCGTCTGGCCGGTTGCCGAGTCGTCAAACAACACCGCGTCTCCCGCCTGGTAATTGGTCGGCGTGCCGCCCGTGGCCAGCACCCAGTTTTGCGTCGCGCCGTCCCAGATGGCGCTGGTCGCCCCCGTCCATTTCGGGAAATCGATGGAAGTAATATTGAGATCGAGCGACGTGTTGGCGACGTTGTTCACCAGGCCGCCCACGGCGCGACTCGGCAATCCCACCAGGCTGAAACTCGCAGCCCCGGCGCCGCCAATCGTGCCCGCGTAATCGATGAGCGTGTAAACGCCCGGCGCGAGGTTATTCAACGAGATCTGCAGCGTGTTCGCGCCATTGGCCACCAAGCCTCCTGCCGAACTCACCGTGATCTTGCTCGAGCTGGTTCCAACCGTGAGCTTCACCACGCTGTCCGCGAGCGCCAGGGTATTCACGATCAAGTTCCCCGCCCCGCCAATGCCGGCCTCGATGGTGCCGGTCGGCGTCACAGTCACGTTATTAAGTGTGCCCACGGCAGACAGCGTCGCGCCCGCTGCGATGTCGGCGTTCACGGTGCCGGCGGCGGAAGGGATCTGCAGACGCCCGCTCACGACCGAGAGCTGTCCCGAGCCCGTGATGCCTCCGGCAATGGAAGCCGTATCCGTCCGCTGGAATGACAAGATGCTCGAAGCGCCGATCGTCACCAAGCCCGAGCCGAGGCTGCCCGAAGTGCCACCAGCGCCCACTTGCACCGTGCCGCCGTTGATCGAGATGCCGCCGGAGAAGGTATTGGGACCGCTGAAGATGAGCGTGCCGTTGCCGATCTTCGTCAGGCCGCCGGCGCCAATGATCGGGCCGCTGTGGGTGATCGTATTCCCGTTTGTATCGAAAATGATTCCGGTGCCGCCGGAGGTCAGGGTGGTCTCCAGCGAAGTGCTCCAACTCGCGGTCGCGCGCAGGACGCCGCCGCCGAGCTTCACTTCATACGTGCCGGGATTGTTTGCATTCTGGCTGGCGATGCCATTGGCGCCGAGGTTCAAGAGACCGCCGTTTACCTCGAGCGTGTCCTCTCCGCCCGTCGCGCCGCGGTTGTCCAAAGCGATTCCCTTCGCGGTGAACACGCCATTGTTCACGATCAGCACACCTGTGCTGTCGATGCCGAGGTACACGTTGCCTGCGAGGTTTTCGTTGAACGGATCCGCTGGATCTCCGGACACGGTGATCGTGCCGCCATTCATCGTATAGGTGCTGGGAGCATTGGCGTCGGCAGCGCCGGGTTGCGGCCAGTGGCCTACACGGAACTGCCCCGAAATATTCACGTCACCACCACTCTGGATGACATGGCCCGTGCCGCCGTCCCATTCACCGACGAAGAAGTTCCCGACATTGATCGTCACCCCGGTATTGATGAATGCGCGACCGAAGCGGTTGCTGGTCGGATTCGTTCCATCATGCGCCTCCGCGACGCCGATGTAGTTTAAATTGTAAACACCCGCGCCGAACGTGAAGCCGGAAGTCGGGACATCAATCGTGCCCACGCCAATGCGCAGGGATTCTGCCGTGATCGGGACACCCGTCAGGGCCCCGGGAAGATGCATGAACACGTTGTCGCCCGTCAGCGTGGTCGGCACGCCGGTGTCCCAGTTTGCCGGATCATTCCAATCCCCGGGAATGCCCAGGCCGGTCCAATTCCGGTTCGCGGCGTGAACGATTCCGGGCAACGTGAAGAGGGCAGCAAGACCTGTGGCGAGAATTCGCGGACGGTTCATTCGTTCGATGGAGGTTAGAGTAGAACGCGCCACATGGAGCCGCTGGCGCGCGACAAAAATGTAACGATCGAAGCCTTGGCTGCCTATTGATTTTTTGCGCGAACGCTTTCCGCGTGCTTGCGGCGTCGCAATTGTAAGCGTCATATCCGCGCAATGATCCGCCAAGTCGTCGTGCTCGGTGGTGGAAGCGCCGGCCTCCTGGCGGCGCTCGCCCTCAAAACTCACTTCCCTCAACTCGCGGTACGCGTCGTCTTCAGCCGGGAAATCGGCATCATCGGCGTGGGTGAAGGAAGCACTGCCGATCTCCCCAATCACCTGCACGGATTTTTGGGCATCGATCCGGGCGATTTCCACAAACGCGCGCGGCCGACGTGGAAGCTAGGCGTGCATTTCGAATGGGGGCCACGCGAGTCGTTCGAATATACCTTCACGAAGACCTTCGTCGGCGCGATCAAGGGACTTCCCAAACTCGCCGGCTATTATGCATGGGACGACTGCAACGCACTCGATCTCAACTCGGCATTGATGCACGCGGGCAAAGCGTTCCGGCGGTTGCCGAACGGCGCGCCGCTGATCAGTCGGAACATCGCCTATCACATGGAAAACGCCGACTTTGTGGCGGCACTCGAGGCATACTGCGCGGGACGCGGCGTGAATCTCACCGAGGGCAAGGTTCGCGAAGTGACGAACTGCGAAGCTGGCGTGGAGGCGCTCAGTCTCGAATCGGGAGAACGCATTACCGCCGACCTTTTCGTCGATGCCTCGGGCTTTCGCTCCGAGTTGCTCGGCAACACGCTGGCCGAACCGTTCGAGAGTTTCGAAGATACTCTCTACTGTGATCGCGCCGTTGCGGGCGGATGGGAACGTGAGAAGGAACCGGTGCTTCCCTACACGCGGGCGGAAACGATGGATGTCGGCTGGGGGTGGCAGATCGAGCACGAGCGGCACGTAAATCGCGGTTACGTTTTCAGCTCGGCGTTCATTTCGGACAGCGAGGCGGAGGCGGAGTTTCGGCGGAAGAATCCCAAGGTGCAGAAGACGCGGATCGTGAAGTTTCGCAGCGGGCATTATCCCCGGAGCTGGCGGGGCAACGTGGTGGCGATGGGGAATAGCGGAGGCTTCGTGGAACCGCTCGAGGCGACGGCGCTATTTGTGATCAGCAATGCGAGTCGCGCGCTGGTGTGCGCGTTGCGCGATTGCGGGCTCGAGCCGACGGAAACTCTGCGCGGATCTTATAATCGGATCGTCTGCAAGATTTGGGAGGAGATCCGCGATTTCCTGGCCGTGCATTATCGGTTCAACACGCGGCTCGATACCCCATTCTGGCGGCATTGCCGTGAATCGACACCGTTGCACGCTGCGGAGCGCATTGTGGAATATTATCGCGAGAATGGACCAAGCACGGTGTTTGCGAGTGATTTGCTCACGCCGGAGACGAGCATCTTTCAGCTGGAAGGGTTTTACGCGCTGCTGATCGGGCAGAAGGTTCCGCACAATCGCGTGCCGACACCCTCAGCGGCGGAAAAGCAGATCGTCGAGGACTTCCGGCGGGCGAATTACACGGAAGCGAAAGCTGGGCTCAGCGTGAGCGAAAGCCTGGCGATCGTGCGGAGTCAGTTTTGGCAGTGGTCGCCGGGATTTTACCAGGCGTGAACGCGGGTTTTTTGGCTGCGGATGGACACGGATGAAGACAGATGGGGGCCGCCAGCCGGCAATGATCACACGAAAAGCCGGGCATCCTGACCGAGTGTAACGAGGAGAAGGACCCCGAGCCATTCACGACAACTTCATCGCCGGCGAGACCGCTGTGGTGAAGGGCTCGGGGTCCTTCAGTCGCCTGAAGCCCATCAGGATGACCGGCTTTTCCTACCTCCGCTTTTCCTTCCCGGGCTTTTCTCCGCGGTTCTTGCCCAACAGACAATCCGCCGGAGGCCGTTGGTTTCTCAGGATGACCGGCTTTTCCTACCTTCGCTTTTCCTTCCCGGGCTTTTCTCCGCGGTTCTTCCTGCCTGTATCATCGTATCAGCCCCAAACCTCAGCGCTGCACCCGGCCTCCGCCGATGCCTTCGGCGAGCGTTTCGAGTTCGGCGAGGGTCACGCGGTTCCAATCGCCGGGGATGGTGTGTTTCCATGCGCCGGCGGCGGTGGCGAAATCGATGGCGTCGTCGGCTTTGTCGCCGCGCAGCATGGCGAAGATTAAACCGCCGGTGAAGGCGTCGCCGGTGCCGATGCGGTCGACGATGGAGATCTGATGTTGACGGGAGAAATGCGGTCCGCCTCCGCCGGTGTAGAGCATGCCGCGGAAGGTGGTGTCGCTCGCGCTCGCGGAACTCCGGCACGTCATCGCGACGCTCTTGAAGCCATGAATCTTGGCGAGCGATGCGGCGACGGCGGGCAGGCGCGCGGTTTCCTCTTCGTCCATCGACTCTGCACCGAGGATGTTCACCGCCTCATCCTCGCCAGTCACGACGACGTCCACATACTCCATGAGCGGGACCAACGTTTTGCGGGCCTCTTCCTGGCTCCAGAGGCGTGAGCGGAAGTTGACGTCGAAACTCACAGTAAGTCCCTTCGCGCGCGCGGCCTTGCAGGCTTCGGCGCAGACTTCAGCGCAGCCGGTGCCGAGCGCGGGAGTGATCCCGCTGAAGTGAAACCATTTCGCGCCCGTGAAGATGGCATCCCAGTCGAACATCCCCGGCCTGGATTCGCGAATGGCGGCGTGTTGCCGATCGTAAATCACCTTCGTCGGGCGGCCGCTTGCGCCGGGCTCCACAAAATAGACGCCCACGCGATCACCACCGCGCTGCAAGTAAGTCGTGTCGATTCCGCGCGACCTCAACGCGCCGACGCAGCGGTCCCCGAGATCGTTTTCCGGAAGTCGGCTGACCATGGCCGTCGGGCAACCGAGTTGCGCGAGTTGCACCGCGGTATTTGCCTCCGCTCCGCCCCAGCCCATATCCAGGTAAGGCGCGTCGGCGAACCGATTGAAGTTCGGCACCGTGAGGCGCAGCATTACTTCCCCGAAACAAATGACGTCGGCCATGGCAGAACCTGTTTTTGCGCCGCGAGGGGCGCGCACGCGACGCTATTTTACGCGCGGAAACTCGGCGCGCGCCTTCTTCACGCGCTTTTCGTCCTCGTTGCAGAAGACGTAACCGGTGAGCTTGTTGAGCTGGTAGCACTTCAGCATGAAGCGGTGCTTCTTGTCGCGCTCGCCTTCCATTTCCACGCGGGTGGGTGGTCGCGTGAAGTCGCCGACGAAATCGAAGAGCAGATCGAACACCTTGCTCTGGAACCAGGGCACGTATTCGAACTTCGTCATCT
>CBHXZU010000071.1:0-13286 GCA_966125105.1 uncultured Prosthecobacter sp. | reverse complement strand
TACACTTACGTGGTGATCATGATGTACGATCACGACAAGCTCGGCGGCGTGCAGGGCAATCTCACGGACGAGCACCCTGTGCGAGCGATGTACTGGAAGAAGCGTTGATGGCCCTGCTGACTTTCTGGCTCTACCGGGCACTCGGACTTTTCATTCGGCTTCTTCCCCTCGGCCTCGGCATTCGCGTCGGCCGATTCCTGGGAGGGCTCGGCTACCTGGTGCTGCCGAAGTACCGGCACATCGCGCAGCGCAACATCGAGATCGCTTTCCCCAACAAGGCGCCGCACTCCCGGCGCCGCATTGCGCGGCAGCACTTCGCGCGGCTCGTGGGCAATCTCTTCGCGATGGAGAAGCTCGCATCCTATTCCAAGGACGAGCTGCTGAAGCTGGTACGGATCGAGGGCGCGGAGTTCCTCGACGTGTGCTTGCGGGAAAAACGCGGGATGGTGTTTGCGATCAGCCACGTCGGTAATTGGGAGCTGCTTTCCCAGATCGTGCCGCTGCTTTTCAACGTGCCCTGCGGCGTCGTGTTCCAGCGGCTGAGCAATCCGCACATGGACGCGCACGTTCGCCGCGGCCGCGGCCGGATGAACGTGGCGCTCTTCGAGCGAAAGGAAGGATTCAATGCCGCGTGCGAAATGCTGCGCGCGGGCGGCCTCGTCGGCGTCCTGATGGATCAGCACGCGGGCGACGCCGGAGTGTGGTGCCCGCTTTTCAATCGGCTCGCCAGCACCACGCCGCTCACCGCCACGCTCGCCCTGCGCACCGGCGCGGCGCTCGTTCCGGCCGCGATGCACACGGATGGCATTGGCCGCTGGCGCCTGGTGATCGAGAAGCCGCTCGATCTCCCCGGGCGCGATGTGAACGCCGGCACCGCCCGCTTGAACATCGCTCTCGAGCAGATCATCCGCCGCGGGCCCGAGGACTGGTTCTGGGTGCACCAGCGCTGGAAGACGCCGAAGCCGAAGTTCCTGCTCGCAACCTACAAGCGCGGGGTCGTGTCGCCACGAGAACTAGGACGTCGCGAGCGAGATGATGCCGAAACCGGCGAACTGTTCGCCTTTGCCAGCCAGCAAAAGAACGGTCCGGTCACGGGCAAGCTCCAGCCTTTCCGCATCCTCATTCGTTCCTCAAACTGGCTCGGCGACGCGGTGATGACTGTGCCCGCCGTCCGCGCGATCAAGCGTGGACGTCCCGACGCGCAGGTCACCATCCTCTCTCCGGCGAAACTGGCCGACGTCTGGAAAGCCGTTCCGGAAGTCGATGCGGTAATCCCATTCGAAGGCATCTCCGGACGCGGAATCCTGCGGACCATTCGCGGACTCTTCCATCCGTGGAAGGTTGCCCGGGAGGTGAAGGGCCGCGGTTTCGAGGTTGCGGTGCTTTTGCCAAATAGCTTCCGCTCCGCGTTCGAAGTCTGGCTCGCCGGGATCCCGCGGCGCGTGGGCTACGCCGGCCATTGGGGACGCCCCTGGCTGCTGAACCAAGTCCCGAAGCAGAAGAAGAAAAAGGGCAAGGTGGCGCCGCCGCCGAGGCACCAGGTTTACCATTATCTCGAACTCGCCGAGTTCATCGGCGCCGAGCCCAGCGCGGCCGACCTCGCGATGGCGTCCATTTCCACGCCGGCGAAGGCTGTCGCCCGCATCGCGGTGTGCCCCGGCGCCGAGTATGGCCCGGCAAAACGCTGGCTGCCCGAAAGCTACGCGGAGGTCATGAAGACCCTCGGCCGCGAACGCGAATGCGAATGGTTCATCGTCGGCACGGCGAAAGACCGGGTCGTCGCCGACCAAATCGTGGCGTCCGCCGGCGACGTGCCGCGCGTCGAGAATCTCTGCGGCCGCACGACGCTCGCAGAACTCATCGCGTTGCTGCGGTCGTGCGACGTGCTCGTCACGAACGACACCGGCACCATGCACCTCGCTGCGCTCCTCGGCACCCGCACCGTTTCGATCTTCGGCAGCACCGAGCCACAGCTCACCGGCCCACTCGGCAGCGGACACATGATTCTGCGCAAGCGCGTCGAGTGCAGCCCCTGCTTCCTGCGCGAGTGCCCGATCGATTTCCGCTGCATGAAAGCCATCGAAGCCCGCGAGGTGATCGCCGCCGTGCGCAAGGTGCTCGCCGGCACACCCGCTGAAGCCTGAGTCGCTTCCTAGGTCCTATAGGTCGCATGAGTCCCATAAGTCCTATGTTCAGTGGCTTCGCATCCTCGTGCTCGCCATACCTCCCGGGATTTGCCAATCCAGCGGCATGGCTCGGGTATTGATCTTGTTTGCGCATCCGGCGCTGCAGAAATCGCGGGTAAACGTGGAACTGGTGAAGGCAGTCCGCGATCTCCCCGGCGTCACTTTTCACGACCTCTGCGAGCGTTACCCCGATTGCCACATCAATGTGTTCGCCGAGCAAAAGCTTCTGAAAGAGCACGACACCGTTGTCTTTCAGCACCCATTTTATTGGTACTCCTGCCCGTCCATCCTCAAGGAGTGGCTCGACCTCGTGCTCGAGTGGGGCTTCGCCTACGGCGACAATGGCACCGCGTTGCGCGGCAAAAGACTCCTTAGCGCCATCACTGCCGGCGGACCTGCCGAAGCCTACGACCGTGCCGGGTTCAACTACTTTACCATCCGCGAGCTCCTCGCGCCGTTCGAGCAAACCGCCCGCCTCTGCGGCATGCAGTACCTCACGCCTCACGTGCTGCACGCCGTGCAGCGCATGACCCAGGAAGAGATCGCCAACGCCGCGGCGAATTACCGGCAGTTGATCATCTCGCTTCGCGACGGCTCGCGCGCATCGCTGCTGCGGCCTGCTCCAGGCCCGAGTGCCGACTTCAACACCATCGTGCTCCCATGACCGAGAGCATGCTATTTCAAGCATTCATCTACCTCCTCGCCGCCGTCGTCATGGTGCCGGTGAGCAAGCGGCTGGGGCTCGGGTCGGTCCTGGGTTACCTTTTCGCCGGCGTGCTCATCGGGCCGGCTGCGCTCAACCTCGTGGGCTCCAGCGAGCAGGTGATGAAGTTCGCGGAGTTCGGCGTGGTCATGATGCTCTTTCTCATCGGCCTCGAGCTCCGGCCCTCTCTGCTCTGGCGCCTCCGCGTGCCGATCCTCGGCCTGGGTGGACTGCAAATCACTTGTGTGGGCGGCGCCATTGCCATCGCCGCGATTGTGCTCGGCCTGCCGGCCAAAGGCGCAGTCGGCATCGGCATCATTCTCGCCATGTCGAGCACGGCGATCGTCCTGCAGTCGCTGGCCGAACGCGGTCAGCTCAAACACGTGGCCGGGCAGTCGTGCTTCTCCGTGCTGCTCTTCCAGGACATTGCGGTCATCCCCATCCTGGCGCTCCTGCCACTCCTCGGGAGTGCCGGCACGCTGGGGCAGGCGGAGCATCACGGCTTCATTTCGGATCTCCCGGGCTGGCAGCGCGCTCTCGCTACACTCGGGGCCGTGCTGCTGCTCGTTTTCGCCGGACGCTTCCTCATGCGGCACGTGTTTCGATTCGTCGCGCAATCGCAGCTCCGCGAGATTTTCACGGAGCTCACGTTGGTCCTGGTGATCGGCGTGGCGCTACTCATGGAAGCAGTCGGCCTGTCCGCGGCCCTCGGCGCTTTCGTCGGCGGACTCATGCTCGCCGACAGCGAATATCGCCATCAACTCGAGGCCGACATCGAACCGTTCAAGGGCGTGCTGCTCGGCGTATTCTTCACTACGGTCGGCGCCCAGATCGACTTCGGCCTGATCGCCAGCCAGCCCGGAGTTGTCGGCGGCCTGGTCGCGCTGCTCGTCGTCATCAAGATAGGCGTCCAGCTCGCGCTCGCTCGGCTCTTCAAACACGACTGGGGCCAGAGTGTCCTGTTTGCCTTTGCCCTCGCGCAGGGAGGTGAGTTTTGTTTCGTGCTGCTGAAGTTCGCGGAGAACTCCAGCGTGGCCGCTCCGGACACCGTGAAACTGCTGGTAGCGGTAGTCGCAATCTCCATGGCCTTCACGCCCTTGTTGTTCCTGCTAAATGATCGCGTATTCCAGCCACGTTTGAATCGCTGTCCGAAGCAGAAGGAGGAACGCGAGCCAGACGTCATCCCCGAGCAGGACAATCCCGTGATCCTCGCCGGGTTCGGCCGCTTCGGCCACATTGTCGGCCGCCTCCTGCGCGCAAACGGCATCGGCACCACGGTGCTCGAAACCGACTCCGAGCAGATCGAGTTGCTCGGGCGCTTTGGCCTGAAGGCCTACTTCGGCGACGCAACGCGGGCCGACCTTTTGCATGCAGCTGGAGCAGCGAAAGCGAAGCTCTTCATCTCCACGCTCGCAGATTCGGAAAAGACCATCCAACTCGTGAAACTCGTGCAACGTGAGTTTCCCCACTTGAAGATCCTGGCCCGCGCAACGAGTCGTCAGCACGCTTACGAACTCCTCAATGCAGGGGTGGATGATTTCTTCCGCGAGACCCTTGGCAGCGCGCTGGACTTGGGCGTCCAGGCGCTTCGCGATCTCGGTTTCCGCGGTGTGCAAGCCGTCCGCGCAGCGCGCATTTTCAAGGAATACGACGAAGCCAGCCTGCGAGAGTTGGCCAAATACGAGCACGAGGACGATGCCCGCTACGCCACGCGCGTGCGCCAGCACATCGAAAACCTCGAGCGCGTTCTGCGAGCGGATCGCGCAGGCCTGCCCATTCATCGCGATGAAGCTTGGGAAATCGGCACGAGAACCGAGAGCAGCGATGAGCCTGAACCCGAGGGCAAACCCACCGCCAAGGAAATCGAGGCAGACCGAAAGAGCGTCTAAAGTATTTAGACGGTCTGCCGAAAATAATTTCCGGCTCCGCAAGCGCGCCTGCGGAATGAGCGCGGGTCTTCGACGTCTCCTACCCGTGGGGCGGGAGCGATGGAGCGGAGTTGGTTGCGGCTTCCGGAAGCACGCCTGCGCCAAGGAGCGGCGATCTACAGGTCGCCGGAGGCGGCATTGCGGGTGCGGAGCCCCTGACAGATCTGGGAATCACTGTTGGCAACCCTTCGAAACATCCGCGCTGCATCGCGCTGAGCGCATCCGCGCCGTTCACGGCGCGTCGCTGGAAGCCTTGGCTAGTTTGCCTTCCCCACCGCACTTGCCTGGCTCGCGCTGACTGCCGTGTTGTAAATAATCTCCGCCACTTGGGATAACGGGAACGTCAATTCCCCGGTCGCGGCAGATTTGCAAATCACCCGATCGTTCTCCACTCGAAGCGAATCCACGGTAAGCGATCCTTTGCCCGAAAACCTCAACCGGATCCCGCCTTTTGAAGGCGAATCTTTTGCCGCAAACTCGACGAGCGAAGCGCGCTGCAGCGGCACTTCGAGTTCGCCCACATCGCACTGGATAGTGATCGAATCGCCATTTGCCTTGAGCACCTTGCCGACCGTCTCGTCCCCGTTCGTCAAAGCAATCGTATCCCCATCGGCAGGCTTTGCCTCTGCGGGCTTGGCCGTCTCTTTCTCTTCGACCTTCCCCTTCGCAGCCGCGACGTCGATTTTAGGTTCAGCCGCAGTAGCCTGAACGGGTTTTTCCTCCACGGCGCCCTGCTGCTTCGGAGACTCATCCTTTCCCCTCGTGATGACGTTTGCGGGAAGGGTGCCGCTCCACGGCGCGATCCAGAGATTCGATACCGTCACGCGTGAAAGCATCGGCTGGGGAATGATCGAAATCCCTTTGCCCTTTGGATTATCTCCGCCGGCCTTCTTGCTCAAAGATCCCACGAACTGGCCGTTCACAAACATCCAGATCCGCCCCGTCTTCCGCTCGGCGAGGAACCGGAAGTGCCGATGATTTCCCTCGCTGCCGACCTTCTCCCCAAACTCGAGCTGCTGCGGTTGGTTGAAAAATGCCGCGCCATTCCTCCGGGGCGCCATGTCATACATGTAGGCACTGTCCCAGCCACCCTGCACCATGAAGCCTGGCTTGTTCTCGTCGAAGAACAGCTGGATCGAATAACTCGCCGGACCCTTGGTGGTGCTCAACAAAAAGCTCACATCCACCTTGTCGGGGAGCGCTTGTAGCGTGCGTCCGAGGTTCGGACCACTGTTGTAGCCACGATTCGTCGTGTTGCTGACCAGCGTGAATGCTCCGTCGAGATACCGCCACGGGCCGGGACGCTTGTCGTCCTTGCGCATGCGGCTGCCGGTCTCTCCCCAATATCCCGGCACATTGGTTCCTTTGATCCACGCATCGCGCTCGCTCGCGCCGTCCCACACCGGCGCCTCGCCCGCGGAACTCAGGTAAATGGAACGGACAGCGTCGCGGGTGATTTGCAGATCCGGAGAAAGATCGGATCTCAGCCGCAACTTGCCGTCGTCCATCACCAACAACTCTCCGGGCAGCCAGTCGCCATTATGCAGGCGCACGGCGGCGGACAATGCGCCTTCTTTCGGTTCAGCCGCCGCCGGTTTCGCTGCGGCCCCGCGGTCGGCCAACAACACGCCCCCGAGGCGCTCAGTGGCAAACTCTACCGGCTTGTCGCCTTTGATGGGACGCCATTTCAGCGGCTCCGATTGGCTCGCCGCGAGCAGGGTTCCACGAAGCTGATCGCCATTTTTGAAAACGAGCACGTCGCCGCCTTCCGCGGCCTGCTTCGTCGAAAGCGGCACTTTGTGCGGAAACTCGATCGCCCGGATCGCACTGGCAGGGAGCGACAGGTCTCCTCCGAAACTTGTCCGCACTTTGAGCACGCCGTCACGGAATCCGATGCCCGTCACATCGAATTCGCCGCGTTGCGCGAGCCACACGCGTGCAATCGCGCTCGGTGGCGGCTCCACCGCCTCAGCTGGGGCCAGGCGCAAAAAAAGCGGCGTCTTGCGAGGAACCTCCGCGCCCGAAAACTTCAAAACCTCCGGGCCAAGCCCTTCTAGCGCACCGGCCTTGCGCGCCTCCCCGCTCGCCGCAAGCAAGTCCTTCCCGGTCTCGCCCTCCGCAGCGTCCGGCGTCAAGGAGCCGTCCCACGGCTGCACCCGGACGTTCGAAAGCGTCCACGCCATGTTCGAACTCCAATAGCTCGGCTGCCAGCTCAGGTTGCCATTCGGCGAAGGCTCCCCGTTTTCCGGCAGATCCCAATCTGCGATCTGTTTGCCATTGATGAAGATCACCAGCCGTCCCGCGCGCCGATCGAAGAGCAGCCGATACCGCGTCAGTTTCCGATCGTCCTTCTCCTCCGCGATGTTCGCGCTGAAATTCTTCATTTGGTCCCCGCTCGAGTAGTTGGCGTTGACCGTGTTCGTCTGGAAGCGAAGATACGCGGAACCTTTTCCGTAGCCGCGCGCGCGGTTCCCCGGCTGGAGCCACAGCGTTAACCCGCGATTCGCTGATCCTCCGTCGCCCGACGTGAATTGAATGTCGATCTTGTCCGGCAACACCTCGAACTGCCGGACGATCGGCGACGCGTTTTTCGCGACCAGCGCTCCGTCCGCGTAATCCCAGCCGCCGCCGGCTTCGAGCGCGCTCTCCCAGCCGGCCAACCCCATCGGGCCAATTGGACCATCGTAGGTGTCGGGGGACATCTGCGGCGAAAGGGCAATCCACTCGACTTTGTTCCGCGGGATCTCGAGCGGACGATCCGTTCCAATTCCCAGCACGAATCGCCCATCGGCAAAACTCGCCAGGTCACCCGCAAGCCAGTCGCTGCCCACCAGTTTCACTGTGGCATTCGTGGCGGGAAGCGCCCCTTGAGCGGGGCGCGTCAGGCTCAGCCGGCGGACTTCCTGCGGAGTGAAGCTGAGCGGCTGCGTGGCGTCTGCGCGTTTCCAAACAACCTCACTGCGCGTGAGCGCGACGAGCTGACCGTGCAATTGCGAACCATCGGTCAGCTCCAGCACCTGGTCTCCCGCGGGGTCGGGCTCTTGTTTCTCCTCCTTCTTCGGCGGAGCTTCCTTGACCACAATCTTGCCGTTGATGATCTCCACTTCGCCTTCGGCAAACATCCCCTCGTCGAAGAAATCCAGCTCGACCGCGTCGCCCGCCGCATGGGCGGCGACCGCAGCAAAACAAGCGGCCACCAAACTCGCGAGCCGTCTGGCCTTTCGATTTCCGCGGCGAACTCGCCCGAGTTGACGTTTCGTTTGCATATCAACGCTCGTAAATGGGCAGGTAGCGATAATTGAGAGCGATGGAGAGCAGCCCGAGCGCGGTCGTCGTGGCGGGACCGAGCCCAGCGTCCCAGCTGCCGTCGTCATTCTGGATCTCTGCCAGCCGTTTCACCTGCCGGTCGTTCCAGTCCTGCCACCCCTTGAAGTCGCTCTGGAAGTAAGCCTGCGCGGCATAGTACTCGAGATAGAAGGGATAACTCCCCCCGTTTTCGTCGTTCCCCTTCAGAGCCTTCATCGCCTTCGTGAATGTCGGCTGGTCCTTTTTCCTCGCGTAGGCAAACGCCGCGACTCCGATTGCCGTCGTGGCGCCACCGTGCGAACCGCTGCGCGGCATGTAGCCGATGTCGCCCGAACCGGGATTCTGGCAATCGGTGAAAAACTTGAGCGCGTCTTCGATATTCTTATCTGGGATCTTAACGCCCGCATTGCGCGCCGCGATCATTGCGACGAAGCACGCGCCGCTGACCGTGGAATCGGCATCGGTGGCATCAGGAGAATAACGCCACGCTTTGAAACGATTTTTGTCCTGCGAACTGATGATGAGTTCCACCGCTTTCTTCAGCGCCGGGCCCACGCGTTCGTCCTGCAATGCGCCGTACGCCTCCGCGAGCGCGAGCGTCGCGAAGCCGTGATTGTACATCGAGCTGCCGATGTATCCGTTGTCGCCCTGCGATTTCAGGATGAAATCGACCGCCCGCTTGATGGTTTTGGAGTAAGGCCCGTGATTCGGGTCATCGCCGTGCGCGAGCATCGACATGATAGCAAAGCCGACGACACCCGGCTCGGAGCCGTATTGACCGGGAAAGGAGCCGTCCGAATTCTGCGCAGAAACAAGGAACTTCAGCCCCTTCTCGTAGATTCGCTCCACCTCTGGAGGCACCTGCGTGCCGCGATAAACCTGGTAATCCATTGCGCTGGTCGCAGCCGGCACCGGAACAGCGGGTGGTGTGGCTTGTCCCTGGAGCCGCACATTCCCGCTGGCCACGAGTGCCAGAAGGGCAAAAGAAGCGACGTGGTTCTTCATCAGTGGAGGTCGAGGGCTACGTTCGTGCGTGTTGCGGGCACCGGCAATGAAATGATTTCCCCAATTTGCTGTAAGGTTTGGCGCTCCCTTTTCATTCGGGTTTATCTGCCGGCTCCGCCGCCTTCTGTTTGGTAAGCTTTTTAGCCTCGGCGAGTTTCGGGAACCGGGCTGGCGCGGGCGACAGAATCAACTCGCTGATGTTCTTTGCAGGCACCTCGACCTGCCCGAAGGCCGCGCTTTCCCCCCGCAAGGTTGCGCCGTCCCAGCGGAAATCCTGCAGATTCAACACCGTCCCGTCTGCAATGCGGATGCGGGCGGCAGCACGAACGGCTGACGGACTGCTCCCGAAGTCGATCGATGAAACGCGCTCGATCGGGATTTCAAACCCGTCCGCGGCGTCCCCTACCATGAGCTTCCCGTCCGCCAGTCCACCAATTGCGCCCGGCGCGAAGTCGCCATTATTCAAGCTCGCCCCGTGAATCGCGTCTCCAAAACGCGGCACCTCCCCGTTCCAAGGTCCCAGCCATACATTCGAAAGCATGCTGGTGTTGCCGCTCATGGAGTAAGTCGAGAGGGACACCTGCGATCCGAGGCCCGGCGCGCGCTCACCTTTCTGTTGTCCGAACCGCATGATTTGCACACCATCGACCATGAAGTCCGCAGTGCCCGCCTTCGTATCCACGAAGATGCGCAGCTCTCGCCGGGTCTTTTGCTGGGGCAGCCTGTCTCCCAAGGGAACCTCCCGCTCTTGCTGAATGGGGCGGCCGCGCACGCCGCCGAGATTGTAAGAATAGACCCTCAGCTGCCCGTGTCCCAGGTTGATCTGCAGCGAGGGCGTGCCGTTGTTGCCGGCCAGCGATCCCGTTAAATACGGCTCCGCTCCCCCCGCGTCCGTCACCTCGCACCGAAGCTCATAACGGTCACGGTCTTTGATGACCTGGGAAATGCCGGTGTAGTTCCACGACGAACCCTCCGCGGGCGGATTCAAAAAGACGCCATCCAGGAAAACCCGGCCAAAGTTCACCGCTCCCATTTGCGCCGCCATGATCCGCAAGTCCGCCTTCTTGCGATTTGCCAGCCCCAACCAAGCTTCTGGATCACAACCCGCATCCAGCACGGTGGCCTTCGAACTCGGATAAACTGCTTTCAGGAGCTTCCGCGGAATCGCGCGGGATCCAAATACCGGGTGACGCGCGCGCAATTCCGAGCCGTCCAATTTTTCCAACTCCGCCCTCATCCGATCCCCGCTCACCAGTTCGATCGTCGCGCCGCGATCATTCTCCGTGGGAACGACCCCTCCAAAGTGAACTCCCGCCACGTGCTCCGCCTTCAACGTGAGCTCCTGCCCATTCACCGCCTTCCATTGAATCCCCTCTTCCTCCGAAGCCCGGAGCAAATCGCCGCTGATCGAATCGCCATTGCGAAAGACTAGAACCCCGGCGTCTATCGGCCGGTCGAGCTTGCGCGCAGGAAACGCGATCGCGTCGATTAGTTGCACGGGCAATTCGAAGTTTTCGATCGCCGCCGCGCGGGCTTTCGCGCGTCCATCCTTCACTTCGAGATCCGCCACAGCCAACTCGCCTTTCGAACCAAATTTCACCAACGCATTGGCTTCGCGCAGGCTCTGCGGACTTTGGGCCAGGTCAATGAACGTGCCCTGTGAGCGCGGCTTTTTTTCCCCCGCGAATGTCACGTCATCGCCGGAGATCGCGTCAAGTTTTCCGGATTTCGTCGCGCCCGATGCAATCATCCGCGGTTCGGCCGGAGCGTCGGCCTTGGGCAAGACGCCATCCCACGGCTGCATGGTCACGCGCGTGAGCTGGAGCGGAGAATTCGTTTGTCCCCGATCGAAGCAAATCCCTTTCGGTTCTCGCATTCGGTCGTCCATTCCCGGGATCGCATTTTCCTTTTCCCGCAGCTTCCATTCCCCGACGACCTCGTCATCGCGCATCACCGCCAGCCGCTCGCCCGGACGGTCGTAAAACACCCGGAATCGAGTGGGCCCGTCACCAGGCGGCTTGGTGAATGCTGTGCGCTCCCGTTCGAAGCGGTTGATGAAGATCAGCCGGCTTAGCTCCTTCACGCCGAAGGAAAGCTCGATCGTCCCCGTGCTGTAGCTGTTGGGCGACGGACGATATGGCTGCAGCCAAAGCCGCGTGGGCTCAGAGCCCTTTGGAACCTGGAAATCGACCACGAATCGCTCGGGCGGCGAGATGTCGCGGCCGATCCATCCAGAACCCGTCAATTTGTAAACGCCGTCTGTCACCTCACCTGGTGAAGCCGGGTTGCCAAGAATCCACCCTTCCATGCCGAGCGGCTCGCCCGCAAAGCCAAAGGCCGGCGTCGGCTGTTTTGCAAAATAGAGCCACTGCACGGCGGGACGCGAAAACTTGATCGACGTCCCAGGCGCAATCTCGATTGAAAAGTTCTCCCCGTCTTCCGCGCGGACATCGCCAAACAACCAGTCCGTCCCAGGCAACTTTACCGTCGCCGGCATGCTTTTGTCTTTCGGGTCCGATGATTCCGCAGGGTCGGAGAACTCCGGCCTTTCACTCGGCTTGAAGCAGATCCGACGCGCCTCGCCTCGCGCGATGCGCATCGCGGGCTGCATATCCGGACGCGTCCACACGATCTCGTCCTTGGTCAATTCCGTGAGCGTTCCGCGAAGATGCCGTCCGTCCTGCAAGATCAGTGTGTGCTCGTATTGGGGAATGCGCGGCGGCTCCTTCGGGGGAGCGGAATCGTCCGGAACGAATGGCCCCACCCCGCTGGACTTCAATGGCCCGACGATGCCGTCGCCGAATAAATCGACGCCCACGGGAACCATCACCTCCGCGAGCGCCGGCATCACGGCGCAAAAGAGCCCGAGTCGAAGTCCGCCGCGGAGCATTGGATTAATTGGCGCGATCCTCGAGCTGCTGGAAGTAGCTCTGGAGCGCGTCGCGGAACTCCTCGGGCAATTCACCCGCATTTGCGGCGCCCGCATTCTTCTCGACGGTGCGCGCATTCGCCTTTTTCCCCGCTGCCGGACCTTCCGCATTCACGCCCGCGAGCGAACTCGAGGACTTCACGTTATTGCCGCCGGATTTCCGCGCCTTGGTCATCTGCTGCATCATTTGCTGCATCCGTTTTTGCATCTGGGCCATGCTCTGGCTCTGCTTGCCGCCCTTCTTGTCCGGCGGGACGAGCAGCTCGATTACCATGCCTTGCGTGCTCACGGTTTCCGCGTCGGTCTTCGGCCGTTGCAAGTCGCTGCTCACCTCGCCCATCAGCTCACGCACTTTGTCGAGCACCGGCCCGATCTCCCCCATGAACTTCGCAAATTTCGGATTTTCCTGCATCTCGCGCACCGTCCCCCCGAGCTGATTCTGCGTGACCCCCAGCTTTGCCGAATCCGCCGCATACGTCGCGTTCTCCTTAGCCTTGTCTAGTTCGGTCGTCTGATCGCGGATCCCATCCTGCGCAACCGCCGCGCGCACCATGGAAATCATGAGCTCCATCAGGTCCGGATCCATCTCGCCGCCCCCGCCCTTGCAGTTGCACTCGCTCTGGATCATCTCCGCCCACTTGTTGAATTGATCGCCCCAAGCCTTCGCGCGGCCCACGCTCTTCAGCCCCAGGTTCGCGCGCACGAATCCCGCCAATTCCCCGAGTTCCGTGACCACGCGCGTATCCTCCATCTCCGTCACCACCGTCTGGTATTTCTCGTTCGGCACGCGGCGGAGGAAAGCGGTCATGTCATTCTGCAGGCTGTCCACGTCCTTCACCGCCGTGTCCTGCTTGCCCGCAACGCCGTCGAACTCCTTCTTCTCTCCCTCGCCGATCTCGTCTGGGCGCAGCCCCACCGTCAGCTTCGCCAGCTTCTTCAGCCCATCGGAAATGGAATGCTCGCTCGAGGCCGCATGGCGCAGCCGGTTGTAGAAATTGCGCGCGAAGAGATTCTCATTCGTCGTCTGCATCTTGTTCGCCGCCTCGCGCATCGCGTTCAGCGCGTTCTGCTGGTGATCCTGCGCCTGCTTCATTTGTCCCTCGCGCTGCTGCGCGCCTTGGCTCGCCTGCGCCATCTGCTGCTGCGCATTGCCCATCTCCGGCGCCGCCTTCTGGCTTAGCGTTTCCTGGATCTTGCTCCACTCGTTCATCGTGTCGTGGAGGATCTCC
>CBHXZU010000070.1:0-13301 GCA_966125105.1 uncultured Prosthecobacter sp. | reverse complement strand
CGCCGGCACCTTTTCAAACTTAAAGTCGCCCGATGCTTCCGTCGCGCGCTCGATCGTGACTTTCACCTCCCCCTGGCAGAGCGAAGCAATGGATAGCGTGCTGAGGAGAGTAAGGATGTTGGCTTTCATGGGCTGAGGCGAGCGCTGTAGGGATAACTCAATCTTCGATGGGTCAAGAACCAACTGGGACAAGCAGATGAGGTTCCTGTTCATCTTCAGCGGCTAATGTGAGATTTATCCCCGGATCCGAGATTCAGTTGGACCTCTGCCGGACATGTGGCACGAACGGGTTTTCAAATGCGGACTTCCAAGTAGAATGACCTCGATGCACACGGCACGCGCGCGATGACTTTAGCTGAGCTTGGATGGAACGATGCATTTGCATCGGAGTTTGCTCCGTATCTGGAGAAGGGATGGAAAGCTGCGCGCCTGATTCGCGATCACAAGATCAGCTACGCCGCGCTCCTGGAGGACGGCGACGTGGTCGATGCAGTGCTCGCGGGCAGGATCTTGCACGACGTGACATCGGACGCGGAGCTGCCGGCCGTAGGCGATTGGGTCGCGCTGGAACTCGGCAATGAGGACGTCGCCACCGTGATCCGTGCCCGGCTGAAACGGCAAACGTGCCTATCCCGCAAGATGTCCGGACGCGGAAGCGCGGAACAGGTGATCGCGGCAAATGTCGATTACGTCGTCGTGGTGACTGATCCGGGAACGGATTTCAACCTGCGCCGCATGGAGCGCTACTTCGCAATCATCGGACGCAGCGGAGCGAAGCCCGTGGTACTGGTAAACAAAGCGGACCTTTTCTCGAAGACGCAATGCGAACGCGCGGCCAAGTCCATCCAGCGCTTGAATCCCGCGGCCGAGGTGCACATCACGAGCGCCGAGAAGAAGCGCTCGCTGAGTGTGCTGAAGGAATACCTGAAACCCGGCGTAACGATTGCCATGATCGGTTCGAGCGGCGTGGGAAAGTCCTCGATCACGAACCAACTCCTCGGCGACGACTACCAGTGGACTGGCGAGGTGAATGAAGTCACGGGCCGTGGACGTCACAGCACGACTTTCCGCGAGCTGATCGTGTTACCCGGCGGCGGTATCCTCATCGATAATCCCGGCATCCGCGAAGTGCACATGTGGACCGACGAAACCACGGTGCGTGATCGATTCGCCGACATCGAGGAACTCGCGACCAAGTGCAAGTTCGACGACTGCAAGCATCGCTCCGACGCCGGTTGCGCGATCCGCGCAGCGATCGAATCGGGAAAACTGAGCGAGGCGCGCTACCAGAGTTTCCTCAAGCTCGAGAAGGAACTCGCTGCATTGCAACAACGGGTGAAACAGCGCGAACAGACCGGGACGCGCCGGGCGAAGCGGGAGCAGCAGATGGAGGACAAAAAGTTCTCTGCGCGCAAATACCGCGATCACGACGACGAGCCGCGCTGGCGGCGGCAGTGAAGCGTCGATGGGATTGAACGTTCCGCGCCAACGACGCAGATGAGACCATGACCTCGCGAGGACTTGCGCGCGGTGCCGCATGGGCGGAAAAGCAAGTCGCAGCACCTGATGAAGACTACTCGCGCGTCACCATTTCCAGCAACTCAGTGGACGTCCGTGGTGGCCGTGTGCCGCACTGGTTCGCCCAGTGAACGTCAGCGCGCGTTAAACCAACTGTGCACGTCGTATTGGTACCCCCTTTACGCCTTCGCGAGGCGCCAGGGCCGCACTCGGGAAGATGCGGAAGACCTCACCCAGGGGCTTTTTCGCTTTCTGTTGGAACGCGACCTTGTCGCTTCGGCAGATCCGCAACTTGGAAAGCTGCGCACCTTCCTGCTCACAATCTTCCAGCGCTACATGGGAGACGCGCGCGAACGAGAGCAGGCATTGAAGCGCGGTGGAGGCCAGGAAGTTTTCTCGCTCGATGCCGAGGAAGGCGAACGCCGCTACGAAAAGGAGCCTGCAGACATCGACTCGCCGGAACAGCTCTTTGATCAAAGTTGGGCCATGTCGGTCATTGAACGAGCGCTGAACGACCTCCGCGTATCCGAGCAGCAGGCCGGAAAAGGGCAGCAGTTTGAGGTGCTGGAAAGCTTCCTAAACCCGGCGAAGGTATCCGACGGCAATTACGAGGCCGCTTCTGCGGCGCTTGGAATGACTGCGGAGGCCACGCGCAAAATGGTGAGCCGGTTGCGAGGGAAGTTTCGCGATTTCTTGCGGGATCAAATCGCAGCGACCTTGCGCGATCCGAGCGACGCGCAAGTGGACGAGGAATTGCAGGCCCTGAAGGCTGCGCTTCGGGATTAGCGCCCGCTCCTCGTTACCGAGTGAGTGTGTGTGTGTGGCTTCGCCGCAGGGCACCTGGCAAGGCGCCTCTCCTTGCGCGTATCGACGTTCCTGCCGTTTCAGGGATTCGAGAAGCACTCAATTTCCAGAAAGTTGGTCACGTTTGGCGCCCCGTTCCCAACAGAGTGATGTCCGAACTTTCGGACACACACAGACCATCATGAACCAGTATCACAAACTCTTTACTGCAGAGGATAGCGCCGTTGTTTTCATCGATCACCAGCCCCAGATGACGTTCGGCGTTGCGAATATCGACCGCGCCACCCTGATCAACAACGTCACGCTTCTTGCGAAAGTGGCAAAGGAGTTCAAGGTGCCTGCGATCTTGACCGCGGTGGAAACGGAATCCTTCAGCGGCTACATCTGGCCTCAACTCCTCGACGTGTTCCCGGGCCAGGAAGTCGTTGAACGAACTTCGATGAACTCCTGGGACGACGAAGGCTTCCGCGCCGCCATTCGCGCAACCGGACGAAAGAACATCATCATCACGGGCCTTTGGACCGAGGTCTGCGTGACCTGGCCAACGATCGAGATGCTCGGCGAGGGCTACAACGTTTACGTGGTGGAAGACTGCTGCGGCGCCACTTCGCAAGCCGCGCACGAGGCGTCGCTCTCCCGCATGGTGCAAGCTGGCGCCGTGCGCGTCACAACCATCCCGGCTCTTCTCGAATGGCAGCGCGATTGGGCGCACCGCGAGCACTACAATCCGCTGATGGATATCATCAAGAAACAAGGGGGAGCGTATGGTGTCGGCGTCGAGTATGCCTACACGATGGTCCACAAAGCGCCGCAATCAGCCATCAAGCCGCACGTGGTCACGAAAAAGGCAGCGCACTGAGATTCGCCGCATCATCGTTCCCGCGGTCGAGCAATCGACCGCGGGAACGCGGGTTTGCGCCTCTCGCAAAAGGAGGGGGCATTCTCCGATGCGTGCTGCAAGATGCCTCAATGGCTACCCTGCTTCGCCGCGCTGCCTCGTTGGCAGCAATTGCTGCGATCCTCGCGTGCGGTGCTCGCGCGGAGAGTGACCAGTGGAAGCTCAAGCTCTCGGGACACACCCGCCTGATGCACGAAGGCTACAACGGACTCGAGTTTGGATTCGGAGAAGTCGATGACGACGACTGGCTCCACCAGCGCGTCCAAACGATGGTCACGCTTTCCCACGGCGAAATCCTAAGCTTTGCCTCAGAGCTCACGTGGGGACGGATGTATGCGAAGAAGGCCGAGCTCTCCCCTCCGGACCAGGACGAGCCCGATTTCCTCCAACTCTTCATCAAAGCCCGCGCCCCGCTCGGCTCCGACTTCCTGGAGTTCCAGCTCGGCCGCCAAACGCTCAAATACGGTTCCGGCCGGCTCTTGGCTGACCGCGACGGCACGAATCAAAGACTGGCCCACGATGCCGCGCGCATTTCCTGGCAGCGGGGGAAAGACACCCGGGTCGACGTCTTCGTCGCGTCGCCGGTGAAGGTGTATCCGGAGGAGTTCGACAACCACGCGGACGCCTACGACTTCCTCCTGTGGAGCATTTATGGCGTATTCCCCTTGGGAAAGGGCCACTTCGCAGACCTCTATTACATCGGCATTCGGGACCGCGGAACCATCTTTGCCGAGAATGGCGGCACGGAAACACGGCACACCGTCGGCATTCGCAATTGGAAGACGGATGGACCATTTACCTACAACACGGAATTGATCGCGCAGTTCGGCGAAGTGAAGAAGCGGGAGATCGTGGCTGGCGCCGTCAGCATCGAGGTGGCGCGCGCGTTCCAAAATCTGCCTTTCAAGCCACGCCTTGGACTTCGCGCCGACATGATTTCCGGCGGATCCGATTCCAGCTCGGTCCACACCTTTCATCCCCTCTTTCAGCGCAACGACTACTTCAACGAAGGCGGCTTTCTGGCGCCGTCGAATCTCTGGAACCTGAATCCGCTGCTCAGGCTCAACTTGCAAAAGAATCTCCAACTCTCGCTCGGCGTCGGCTTCCAGTGGCTCTTTAGCACCCGCGACGCGATCTACGGACCGCCTCTTCAGCCGCTCGCCCAACCATTGCCGGGCGGCCCGCGTTACCTGGGCACCGCCTACAATGCCGCGCTCGAATGGACCGTCGGAGAAAACGCCAGTCTGTCCATCGGGTTCACGCATCACGACGCCGGACGGGCGATCACCGCGGTCGGCGGCGAAGACGCCACCTACCTGTCGACGAGTTTGCGAATCCTCTTCTGAGTAAACTGGCCCGACGACAGTCCCAAAACTTCGTCACGTTTCCCAAAGAGTCACCAAGAACCATTCATGCGGCCATTGCGCCGGATACTTCCATGTCACCTGTGCCTGAAGACAACACCGTCACCGTCGTCGTTCGCCGCCGAACCAGACCGGGATGCGAGGCGGATTTCGAGCAAGCGATGCGCGAGTTCATCACCTTCGCAGTCGCGTTCCCCGGAAATCGCGGCATCCACGTGCTCCGCTCGGAACAAGCCAATCCGCGTGAATACACGGTCGTTGACCGTTTCGCCGACATGGCGGCACGCCGCGCCTTTACCGCCTCAGAGTCCTACAAGGACTGGATGGTGCGGCTGCGCGCGCTGACTGAGGAAGAGCCGCACATTGAGGAACTCGGCGGGACGTCCGGTTGGTTTTCCCTGCCGGAGAATCCACGCGCGACTCCGCCGCCAAAGTGGAAGATGGCGCTTGTCACCATGCTGGGCGTGTATCCCCTCACTTCCCTCCTTCCTCCGCTCGGGCGCCAGCTCATGCCGGGAATTCACCCGCTGCTCGTCAATGTCGTGGTCACCGCGACGGTCGTTGCGTGTCTCACCTGGCTCATCATGCCCAATCTTACCCGCGCATTTCGCCCCTGGCTCTTTACGCAACGCTAACTGCCACCCCGCAAAAACGAACCGAAGCCTTCATCTGCCATGGAAACACCGGACCTCATTCTTCGAAACGGAAAGATCACGACGCTCAATCCCGCATCGCCCAGCGCAAAGCACCTCGCGATCAAGGACGGATTGGTCCTCGCCGCGGACGACACCGGCGATTTCCCGACCGGACCCGGAACCAGGGTCATCGATCTCAAAGGCCGGCGGGTCATCCCCGGGCTGAATGACTCGCATCTCCACCTCATCCGTGGCGGGCTGAACTACAACATGGAGCTCCGTTGGGACGGTGTGCCATCGCTAGCGGATGCGATGCGGATGCTAAAACTGCAGGCCGAACGCACCCCCGCGCCACAGTGGGTGCGCGTCGTGGGAAGCTGGAGCGAATTCCAGTTCGCCGAACGCCGCATGCCCACCCTTGAAGAGGTCAATGCAGTGTCTCCCGACACGCCCGTTTTCATCCTGCATCTTTATTGTCGCGCGCTGCTCAACAAGGCGGCGCTGAAAGCCTGCGGTTATACCCGGGACACGCCAAATCCGCCCGGCGGCGAGATCCAGCGCGACAAGAACGGCGAGCCTACCGGGCTGCTCATTGCGCGTCCGAATGCCACGATCCTTTACGCCGCGCTCGCGAAAGGGCCGAAATTGCCGCCCGAATATCAATACAACTCCTCGCGTCATTTCATGCGCGAATTGAACCGGCTCGGAATCACGAGCTGCATCGATGCAGGCGGTGGCTACCAGAACTATCCCGACGACTACGAGATTGCGCGGCAATTGCATCAGCACGGCCAACTCACCGTCCGAATCGCCTACAACCTCTTCACGCAAAAGCCGAAGGCCGAAAAGGAGGACTTCGCTCGCTGGATGCGCATGACCAAGCCCGGCGAAGGCGATCCCTTCTACCGCGTGAACGGAGCCGGAGAGATGCTCGTGTTCTCCGCGGCGGACTTCGAGGACTTCATGGAGGCGCGTCCGGACCTCGCGCCGAGCATGGAAGGAGAGTTGGAGGAAGTCGTGACCATGCTCGCCTCCAATCGCTGGCCATTCCGACTCCACGCCACCTACGACGAATCGATCACGCGTTTCCTCGATGTTTTCGAACGCGTGCACCGCAACGTGCCGATCAACGAACTGCACTGGTTCCTGGACCACTGCGAGACGATCTCCGAACGCAACATCGAGCGGCTGCGCGCCATGGGCGGCGGAATCGCCGTGCAGCATCGCATGGCTTTCCAAGGCGAATACTTCGTGGAACGCTACGGTGCAAAAGCGGCAGAACGCACGCCGCCGATTCGCCGCATGCTCGAGATGGGCGTGCCAGTCGGCGCCGGCACCGATGCCACCCGGGTGGCCAATTACAATCCCTTCAACTCCCTCTATTGGCTCGTCTCCGGCCGGACGGTCGGCGGGCTCTCGCTTTACCCGGAAAAGAACCGTCTCAGCCGCGAAGAGGCGCTTCGCCTTTACACGGTGGGAAGCGCGTGGTTCTCCGGTGAACAGGCGCAGAAAGGAATGCTGACCCCCGGACAATATGGGGATCTCGCTGTGTTGTCAGATGACTACTTCTCCGTGCCCGAGGAGCAGATCCGTGACTTGCAATCGGTGCTGACCATCGTTGGCGGCAAGCCGGTATACGGAGCGAATGAGTTTACCGACCTCGCGCCCCCCGCGATCCCCGTGATGCCAGACTGGTCGCCAGTGGCGAAGTTTGGGGGCTACGGCGCGCCGTATTACCAGCGGCTGGCGACCTCCACACCACATGTCCACACCCCCGCTTGCGGCACACTCCACCCTGCGAAACGCAGCGGACTGACCCAACTTTGGGGATCCGGTTGCGATTGCTTCGCTTTCTGACAGAGGAGCATGAGCCTCCGGCGCCTCCGGCCCGTAACGAACGACTCCCCAAGCACCTTGGGCGTCATTGCAGGATGCCTAAAGAATGAGACACGTTCATGATGCAGGCGCAGGGCCGAAGGAAGTTCCCGGCGACTCAGATCGCTCATTTTGCGATGAACCCACTTACAGGCCGAAGGCCCATGCTCCCTTGGTTGAGCTCCGTTGCGCTACGCTCCTCGAAGCTCGCTCGGTTACCTCCACCCGAAATCCGCTTTTGCCGGCGGATGAATCTGCTTCGATGAGGAGCATGTCCGGACAAGGGGCTGCGATTGAGACAACGGGGAACGAGAGACGAGCGGCGGCAGAAGCCTTGCTCGACCTCGGCTTCAACCCGGCCCCGGCGTCCTCGGAGTGCCCTGACAAACCTGGCGACCTGATCGGGCGTTACCGCCTCGCGCAGCGCGTGGGTGAAGGTGGCTTCGGCGTAGTCTGGGAAGCGCGACAGGAAGTTCCCATTCGCCGCGACATCGCGCTCAAGCTGATCAAGCGCGGCATGGATAGTTGCGAGATCATCGCTCGCTTCGAAGCAGAGAGCCAGACGCTGGCGCGGATGGACCATCCAAATATCGCCGCCGTGCTCGATGCAGGCACGACGGTCGATGGCCGTCCGTTCTTCGCCATGGAACTGGTCCGAGGAGAGCCTCTGAACTCCTACTGCGATTCGCGGAATCTTTCCATCCGGGAACGCCTCGAGCTATTCATCCCGGTCTGCCTCGCCGTGCAGCACGCGCATCAAAAGGCGATTCTGCACCGCGACCTGAAGCCTTCAAACATCATCGTGACCGAGGTGGACGGCAAACCGGTGCCGAAGGTGATCGACTTCGGTATCGCCAAGGCGTTGGGAGCTTCGGACGAAGCGACTTTCCAGGATAGCCTCTTGCGAACACGTGCCGGCACGGTCGTTGGCACGCTGCAATATATGAGCCCGGAGCAAGCCGGGAGCGTATCCGACGTGGACACGCGCAGTGACGTGTATTCGCTGGGCATCATTCTTTACGAATTGCTCGTCGGGAACACCCCTCTTCGCCCTGAGGACAAGCCGGGAGCAGCGCGGGAAGAAATGCTACGGCGCATTCGCGAAGAAGAGCCGGCCAAGCCAAGCTCGAAAGCGACGGCCCAACACGCCGTCACGCGGAATACGGATGTCCCGCGATTGAAACGCCAACTTCGAGGCGAACTCGATTGGATCGTTCTGAAGGCCATCGAGAAGGATCGTCGCCGGCGCTACGAAACTGCCACCGCACTCGCCACCGATCTGCGGCACTTCCTCGATGAAAAGCCAGTGAGCGCCGCTGCGCCGACGTGGGGCTACCAGGCATCGAAGTTCACCCGGCGCCATCGCGTGGGACTCGCGATCGCAACCGTCATCTTCATTGCGCTCGCGACCGCGACGGGCGTGAGCCTTTGGCAGACGTCGGAAGCGCGGAAAGCAAAGGAGATCGCGGATCGCAGCCGGATCGAGTCGGAAATGAATGCCCGGCGCGCCGCGGATGCCGTGGAAGTCTACCTCAACAAAGTCACCACCCAGTCGCGGCTCAAAGGCGAGGAGTTCCGGGAGATGCGGCGCGATTTGCTGGAATCGGCGCTCCCCTTCTACGAGGCAATGGTGGCGAGTGAAAGCGGCGACGTGCAGGTGCGCATCAATCGCCGCGTGGCGCTCGAGCGGATTGGAACGATCTACGACGATATCGGGGAACTCGAGAAATCGATCGCGGCCCGGCGGAATGCGTTGGCGGCGCAGGAGGAACTCGCCGCGATTCTCCCGCAGGATGACGAATACAAGAACACGCTGGCGAATTGCGCGAATGATCTTGCGACGAGTCTCCGCAAAGCCGGCCGGCATGAGGAATCATCGCAGGTGCAAAAGCGAGCGGTGGCAATCTGGCGAAGCATCGTCGCGACTTCGAAAAACGACTACCACCTGGACCTCGCCAAGGGATTGCTGAATCTCGCCGACTCGCTTTCCGGCATTGGCGATCACGCAGCGAGCGCGGAGGCGGCTCTCGGGGCCATCGATTCCCTGCGCGCCTCCATGCGCGGTGCTTCGAAAGACGAGCTGGCCATGATTCACGAGGCCGTTGGGATCATGCTAGGACGACTTCCGGGGAAAGAAGGAGCGACGGAAGAGACATTGAGGCTCGCCATTGCCCTGCGGCAGGAACTCGCTTCGCAGCCCGGCGCGGCTGCCGACACGATCGGGAACCTGGCAGGAGCAGAGCATCGTCTCTCGCGTTATCTGCTGAGCTGGAAGCGGTGGGACGATGCGCTCTCCTGCGCGCAGCGCGCGACCACCAATTATCAGCGCATGCAAACGATGGTGGCCGGCACGGCAGATTCACGCCATTACGTGGCGATCACAAAGGTCTCCGTCGGCGAATGCCTCACCGCCCTCAAGCGGACCGCGGAAGCCGAATCGGTGCTCCAAGAGGCGCTGGCGATGAAACGGCGACTGGGTGTCGAGTTTCCCGCGAACTCCGGACATATCGGCGACGAGGGTCTCGTGCTTCTCGCGCTTGCGCGGCTCCGCGAAAGCGCCGGGGATTTCAAAGGGGCGGCTGAATATTTTTGCAACTCCGCCGCGACCTACGCCCGTGCCCGGTCCATCAATCGCATCAACGCCGAGTGGGAAACCGGAGTCCGGACTGCGTCTGCCCGCCACGCCGAAATGCTCGAAAAAATCGGTGACGCCGCCGGCTTGGCGGCGGCTGGTCTCGAATATCAAAAGCAGTTTCCGAAATCATGGAAGGATCAGGAGAAGGCGGCAGGATGGTTCGCGTCGGCCGTCGCGCTCTTTGCGAAGAACTCAGCGCTGCCGGAGGACGAACGAAAAGACAGGCAGCAGACGGCAACCTCCCAGGCGATCGCGGCGTTGCAGAAGTCCATCGAACTCGGCAATACACGCGGCTCGGAGTTGAAAGAAGATCCCCGGTTTAGGTCGATTGTGGGGCACCCTCAATTTGCGCAGCTCCAGGAAAACGCGCCCGATCCGGTCGACCGCAGCCCGTCCCGGTTCGCCTACAACTACTCGCTGGATGATCCCGGGAAGCGGATTTGGAAACGCGACGGGAACGTGTGGCAGGAAACGCTGCCGAGAGGGAAGACGAACCGCTTCAACATCACGCGCCGACTGCGGGTGGATGGAGTGTCCGGCACGGAGATCGAATCGGTTGGCCGCAAATTGTGGCTCTTCATTCCCGACAAAAGCAGCCCGCCTCAAACCGCCCTGCGCTTCCGCGTGGCCCCCAATGAATGGAGAACCCTCGGGACGATGGTGGAGATCGAGTGACTTCGCGGACCATCGTGTGCGCCAAAGGTTTGCCGAAACGAGGCTCTTTCAGTCGGCAGTTAGCCTGTTGACCGGACACTCGTCAGGTCCGCGACACGTCTTCGCGATTGTCGCTCGAAGGCGCCGCGGCTACATGGCGGCGTGCCTCGTGTTCCGCAGGAAATTATCGAACAGGTCGCCGCCGCGAATGACATCGTGGAGGTGATCGGCTCGTACTTTCCGCTCAAGCGGATGGGCGGCGCGTATAAGGCACTCTGCCCGTTCCATCGCGAGCGCACGCCGTCCTTCCAGGTCAATCCTCAGCGGCAGATCTTCAAGTGCTTCGGCTGCGGCGCTGGCGGGTCGGTTTTCCGCTTCGTCATGGAATACGAGCACATCGAGTTCATGGCGGCGGTGCGGAAGCTGGCGGAGCGGGCGAATATCAAGATCCCGGAGGCGGAGATGTCGACCGAGGATTATCAGCGCGCGGACATGCGGCGGCGCCTGCTCGCGCTACACGCAGAGGCGGCGGACTTTTTCCACATCCAGCTCATGCGCGGGAAATCGGCGGACATGGCGCGACAATACCTCAAAAAGCGCGGTCTTTCGGCAGATGTGGCGAAGGCGTGGAAGATCGGGTATGCGCCGGATACTTGGGACGGACTCCTGAGCCACGCTCGCAGCCAGGGATACTCCGGCGAAGAACTCGCCGGCAGCGGTCTTTTTTCACAAGGCGAAGACAGCGGGCGGGTCTATGACCGGTTTCGCGGCCGCATCATGTTCCCGATCTGCAATGACACCGGAGAAGTGATCGCTTTCAGCGGACGTGTGCTTTTTGCGGAGCAGAGCCCGGCGAAATACGTGAACTCTCCGGAGACGATGCTCTTCACGAAAGGCGCGGTGCTCTTCGGAATCCATAAATCGAAGCGAGCGCTGATCGAAAAGAAGCAGGCCATCGTTTGCGAAGGGCAGATCGATTTGATCACGGCCTTTGAGCACGGTGTGCAGAACGTTATCGCGCCCCAAGGCACTGCATTCACCGAGCGACAGGCGCGCATTTTGAAACGCTACGTCGAGGAAGTGGTCCTGTGCTTCGACGCGGACGCCGCCGGTGAAAAGGCGGCGGAGCGCTCCCTGCCCCACCTGCTCGGCGCCGGGCTGCTCGTGCGCTGCGCCGAGATGCCGGCGGGGGAAGACCCGGATTCACTCGTCCGCAATCGAGGTGGCGAGGCGTTTGCGGCGATTACGAGCAGTTCGAAAGACTTCTTCGACTTCCAACTCGATCGATTGGCCCATCGCGAGGACTTCGCCACGCCGCGCGGGAAAATCGCAGCGGCAAAGAAGCTGGCGGAGTTCATCACGCTGATCCCCGAGGTCGTGGCGAAGGAAACGGTGCTGCACAATGCGGCGACCCGCCTGGAGGTGGGAGTGGAACAATTGCGCTCCCTGTTGGACAAAGCACCGGCGCCACGGGGGGAGGAGCTGGAACCTGCACCCCAAGTCCGCCCCAAAATCGAGTTGGATCGCGCGCAGGAGTGGCTCGTGGTAGTAGCGTTGCGGAGCGAGGAATCGCGAGAATGGCTGAAGACGCAGGAGTGGGAGCGTTTGCTGGACGATGGAACGCCTGGCTCCGCTTTGCTCGCCACGGTATTGCGAGGAAACTTTCGGCCCGACGAGCCCGCTTCGCTGAACGCATTCCTTGCCACCTTGGAGCCCCAAGAGGAACTGACTCTCTCCAGCGTGATGGAACTGAAGGTTCCCAAGGAGGCGCTGGTCGTCGCTGAGGATTGCTGGACTGAGATGATCCGCCGGGATCTGCAACGTCGAAAGCAGGTCTTGGAGGCACGCAAACGGAATCCCCACTGCACACTCGAGGAACACGAGGAGCTGCACCTGCAAACTTTGGAGCTATTCCGCCAGCTCGCCGCCTTGCCCCCGCCCCGTCCCCCAAAACTTGGTGAATGATTCATATCCCGCCCCCGACCGCGGTCGTTTTTCCCCAGAAGGACCCGAAGACCGCCCGCACTGTCACCCCGTCACCCTGTCACCTGACATCGTGCTCCCGGCTACCTGGCATCGCGTTCCCACCCACCTGGCATCGACTGCCGCGCAATCTGGACATCTCGCCGCGAGGGTGGAAACGCGCGCCGCGAGACCTGGCATCGCTGTCCGCGACCCTGGCATCGCTCGCCGCGAGGCTGGAAATGATCGCCGCGAGGCTGCCATCGATCTCCGCGAGGCTGGCAACGGCGTTCCGCGACCTGGAAACGCGCGCCAAACTACCTGGAAACGGTGTTTTCCGAGCCTGGCATCGTGTTTCGCGACGCCAGGACATTGCGTCGCGACCCTGGAAACGCGCGCCGCGTCACCTGGACATTGCGCCGCGTCGCCAGGACATGCTGTTGCTCCCCTGGGACTTGCAGTCGTGTCGCTGGAACACGCTCGCGGGAGCCTTCGACTTGATGACGCGTCGCTTGAACATTGTTTCGCGGCGTCCGGACACTTCGCCGCGTCGCTCGAACATTCGATTTCCGGCTACGTAAGCGCGCCTGCGCGCAAAGAAGCGCGGGCCTTTGGCCCGTGGGGCGGGATTGGCGCGGCGGAGCCCGTTTATTCCGGAAACCTCTTTTGCCAGATGTCCCCTGAAAGCCGCCTTCCGCCGACGGCGGGCTGGCGAGTTCCCGTAGACTCAAATAGAGAATTAATAGCGCCTATCACTTCGGCCCTTTCCTCCACTTCCACTCCGCCGGGCCCGAATCAAAAATATTCCTTAATTTCCAGAAAAATATCTTGCTCGTCCATGGGGTGGTACCGATAGTCCGCGACCTTTTTCCCGTCACTTGGCGGCGTCTTGTCGTCGCCGGGTGGCTTGAAATGTTGTTCGCCATCCACTTCGCGGAAAATGCCCAAAACTGACA